>CACXNH010000122.1 GCA_902768955.1 uncultured Bacteroidia bacterium
ATACAAAAAAGATTGCAGAACGCCAAATAAATTTAGTGCTCTGCAACTTTTTTCATCGGCCTTATGGCCTATTCAGAGGGGTTTTTCAGCGGCCTCTTTCACGCCTCCAACCTCGCCCGCCACGTTTGCCCTCCAGTACTATGTAATGCGTTTCCCCTGGGCGAGGCTGGACACAAAAAAACCAACCTCGCCCCAAAATGCGCTGGACCAGGTCCATGGGGTGTTACCGTTACAAATCGGCAAGTGTTTACGGAACTTAAGTGATACGATGTAGCCGCAGAATGGCCTGTAAGCCGTAGTGGTGCCTTTTACCCCAATATCAGGAATGATGGTAAACGCATCAGAAATAGCTGTGGCCGGGGTTGGCCTCGTTTAAGTTTCGGACTGTCAGCACATAATCTTCCAACGCAAGGGGGGCAACCGTTAAGGGGTGGAAAATAAAAAAACGAGGGCTGTATTATAAGACTTTTCCAAGGAATACACCCTCCTAGAGGGCCGTCACCTCGCCGGCCGGCATATTGATTCCGGCAACGTCAGGGACTTCAGTTCCTTTCACACTTGCCACCTCCGGAGAAGAGCTGGTCCAGGTAACGACTTTAGTGTCTCCTTTAAAAGGATCTACGGTAGCAATAAGGTGAAGGGTTTCTCCAACGGTCATTTCCACCTGGGTCTGGTCCAGTTTGATGGAATTGACGGAGTTCAGGAACTGGTTAATTCCCTCCTGCGTACAGGCCGATAGGCCAGCATCGCAATTGCCGCGAGGGCTGTAAATGCAGGAAAAAGTTTTTTCATAGGAACGATTTGTCTTAACAAAGGTCAGAAGAATTATTGTTATATGCAAATTGGTTTGCTATCTTTGTGATATGGGAGCAACGGGCATAATGGTTGGCGTAATTGCCGCACTGCCTTTCACCACGCCTCAGTATGAGGTGAAGGTGGAAAGGGACGTCGTGTACGCTGAGGCCAGGGGGTTCTGGGTCAGCGCGAATGAAGAGGCGGGGCTGCCCATTGGGAAAATGATCTCAAAACTGGGAAAGCAGCGGCAACTGTCCCTGGACATGGATATCTACATTCCGGAAGGTGATTCGGGGGCTTCCAGGCCGCTTCTTCTAATGCTCCACGGCGGCTCATTTTTCTTTGGAAACAAGGAAGAGAAAGGCCAGAGCGCATGGTGCCGCCACTTCGCATCCCTTGGCTACGTTGCCGCCTCCATCAATTACCGCCTGGGGTTCAATATCAAGAAAAAGGATATTAAAAGGGCCGAAGAATACGCCGTTGAAGACGCAGAGGCCGCAATCCGGTATCTCCTTTCACGGGAAGACCTGAGGATAGACCCGGAAAAGGTGTTTGGCGCAGGAACCAGCGCCGGAGCCAGCACCATTATGGTTCTGGCATTTAAGCCGGGAGCGCCAAAGATAAGGGCGGTCTGCTCACTGTGGGGGTCTCTCCATGATTTATCGGCCCTGGAAAATTCACACGCCGATATCCTTTCCTATCAGTCCGTGAAGGACCCCGTGATGCCTTACGGTGAGGGTTATCCTTTCACAAAAAAGGACGGCGCCCTTTGGCCTCCCACCTGGATGTTCATTAAAAAGATGTACGGCACCGGCGCAATTTACCGGCGGGCCCTGGAACTTGGTCTCCGGAGTGAGCACCACCCCGTCGAGGAAGCCGGGCACCGCCTTCATATCGGCCCTGACGGTAACTTTACTCCCCTTTTCTTTGAGATCCAGGACCGCATGGCCGCTTTCTTTGCAGAAAGTTTTTGACTATCTTTGCAAGACCATATAACCAATAACACACTATGAGTAAAGAGAACACCCCCACTCCGCACATCGGAGCAAAATACGGAGAAATTGCAGAAACCGTAATTATGGCCGGAGACCCTCTCCGCGCCAAGTTTATGGCCGAAAAATACCTTGAGAACCCCGTGTGCTTCAACCAGGTCCGCGGCATGCTGGGCTTCACCGGCACCTACAAAGGAAAACGCGTAAGCATGATGGGGCACGGCATGGGAATGCCTTCAATCGGCCTTTATACCTATGAACTATATAATTTCTACGGCGTCAAGACCATCATTCGCGTGGGAAGCGCAGGAGCATGCAACAAGGGCCTGCATATCGGGGACCTTGTCCTTGCGCAGGGCGCCTGCACGGATTCCAACTACGCGGATCAGTATCAGCTGGACGGCATGTTCGCCCCCATCGGAGACTTTGAGCTCCTGAGAAAAGCTGCCGATGCCTGCGAGGAAAAAGGCTTCACCTACAAGGTTGGAAACGTGGTTTCATCGGACCTTTTCTACCGTGAAAACCCCAACACCAAGGGCTGGATCAAGATGGGCGTGCTTGCCGTTGAGATGGAAGTCGCGGCCCTGTACATGAATGCCGCCAGAAGCGGCAACCGCGCACTTGGCATCCTTACAATCTCAGACCACATCCTAACCGGAGAAGCAACCACCTCCGAGCAGCGCCAGACCACATTCACAAACATGATGGAAGTAGCCCTGGCACTGGTGTAACCCTATGAAAAAAACTCATCGCTCCCTTGTGGAGGCACTTGTGTTCCTGGCCCTTTTTGCAGCAGTATTCGGGGCCCTTGGATATATCATGGGCAGCGGGAACCTCATAAACACCATAATGAACACCGCCCATTCCCTGCTGCTCAACACGGTGTTCTATCTTATGGGCATCACGGTCCTTACGGGCGCGCTTTCCAAACTTCTCACGGAGTTTGGCGTGGTGAAGATGCTGGAAAAGGGCCTGAGGGTACTTATGAAGCCGCTTTTCAACCTTCCCGGCGCAGCTGCTCTGGGAGCTCTTATGACCTTCCTCTCAGACAATCCCGCCATCATTGCCTTTGCCAAGGACAAATCATTTGCTTCCTTCTTCAAGAAGTACCAGCTGGTGTCCCTCACCAACTTCGGGACAGCATTCGGAATGGGATTCGTGGTTCTTATCACCATGGTTTCCCTGGGGTACGGAAGCGGAGCGCTGGTTGGGTTTGTTGGAGCATTCTGCGGGTCCATCATCTCTACCAGGCTAATGCAGCGAAGCTGCCTCAAAACATGGCCTCAGATGGATTCCCCGGCAGTGGAAGATGCTCCTGAAACCATTGAAAAAATGGAGGAGGCCGATTCACAGCCCAAGGACAGCATCTTCATGCGCTTCCTCAACGCCATCCTTGACGGCGGAAAGAACGGCGTGGAACTTGGCCTTGCCATCATCCCCGGCGTCCTTATCATCACCACCATGGTGATCCTCATCACATTCGGCCCCGGAGACAGCGGCGTCTACGACGGCTCTTCAGGCCAGGGCGTCCCCATCCTTCCCTGGCTTGCCCAGAAGATTCACTGGGTGTTCGAATGGCTGTTCGGATTTTCCGATATGCGCCTCATTGCGTTCCCTATGACCGCTCTTGGCGCAGTGGGAGCGGCCCTTGGCCTTCTTCCCACCTTCAATGCAGCCGGCATCCTGGACGGAAACGCCATCGCTGTGTTCACGGCCATCGGCATGTGCTGGAGCGGCTTTCTCTCCACCCACACTGCAATGCTGGACACCCTCGGTTACCGCAAAGCCATCTCCAAGGCCATAGGCGCCCACACCGTCGCGGGCCTATGCGCCGGCATCATCGCCCATTTCCTGTATCTGCTTCTCTCCGTTATCGGCATCGTATGAAGCCCTGGCGCCTAACGCGCTACACGTCAATTAATTACAAAAATCTGGTTGTGCATGGCGCACAATCAGATTTTTATAAAGCGCTAATTATCAGAGAATTAGCCGCCAGCCACAAAAAGTGCTCTAACTGATCTTATTCATTATGAGCGCGATGGCGCCGTCTCCGGTGACGTTGCAGGCGGTCCCGAAGGAATCCATGGCAATGTAGAGGGTGATCATCATGGCCTGTGCCTGGGCGTCAAAGCCAAGGATGCTTCCAAGCACGCCCAGCGCCGCCATTATGGCCCCGCCGGGAACGCCAGGGGCAGCCACCATGGTGACTCCCAGCATCATGATGAAGCCAAGCATGGTCCCAAAGTCAAAGGGAAGGCCCAGCATAATCATAAGGGCTATGGCGCAGGAAGTGATCTTTAGGGTACTTCCGGAAAGGTGGATGGTGGCGCAGAGAGGCACCACAAAGCCCGCCACCTCCTCCTTTACGCCGTTTTTCTTTGCGCACTCAAGCGTAACGGGAATGGTTGCGGCCGATGAAGCCGTGCCCAGTGCGGTCATATACGCCGGCAGCATCCCCGCCAGCATCTTGATGGGGTTCTTCCCGGCCACAGCACCCGCAATGCAGTACTGAAGCACAAGAAGCAGGATGGTCATCCCGAATATGACGCCAACCATAACAAGGAACGACTTCAGCACCGGAGCCACCTGCCCCGCCGCAGTCATATCCAGGAACAGGCCGAAGATATAGAACGGCAGAACCGGGATGATTATCTTCTCAATGCTCCTCACAATGATGGCCTTAAGTTCTTCAAAGCCCTTCCTGAGGGCCTGTGCCTTGGATGTAGCGATGCCTATTCCCAGCATAAAGGACAGGACCAGACAGGTCATGATATCGGCCAGAGGGGGTATTGCGAGTGTGAAATATGCGGGAAACTTCACCTCACCGGCATCAATCACATCCAGGCTGTCCCTGTCCAGAAGGGACGGGAACCAGGCAGTTGAAAAGCTGTAAGCAAAAAGGCCGGAGAGAACTGTAAAAGTGTATGCCAGAAGGACAGTAATGACAAGCATCCTTCCTGCCTTTGCCCCCACTTCCGCAATTGCCGGCGTAACCAGGCCGATAATAATCAACGGTATGAAGAAGCGGAGGAGCTGGTCGAAGATGCCGTCGAAGGTGTTCATTGCGCGCACGGCCCAGCCGGGGGCGATGAGCCCGAGCCCGACGCCAAGCGCTATGGCTATGAGAATCTTTACGATGAGGGGCAGACGGATGTGTTTCATAAGCACGTCATTTATTCCTGCAAACTTACAAAAAATCTTTAACAAGTTATGGACTTTGCGGGCTTATTAATCATTTTATAACAGATTTGGCCGTTCCTCTTTATAATTAAAAGGAAAATGGCTATATTTGTTAGCTAACACTAATAATCAATATGGAAAAGAAACTTTCTAGCGCAGATTACATTGCTCTTGAAGAAAAATACGGAGCACATAACTATCACCCGCTGCCCGTAGTCCTTGCAGAAGGAAAGGGAGTTTACGTATGGGATGTAGACGGAAAACGCTATTATGACTTCCTGTCGGCCTATTCTGCCGTAAACCAGGGCCATTGCCACCCCAAGATTGTAAAGGCCCTCACAGACCAGGCCCAGAAACTCTGCCTCACTTCCCGCGCTTTCTACAACGACTGCCTGGGCCCCTATGAGAAGTTTGCCACTGAGTTTTTCGGCTATGACAAACTGCTGCCCATGAACTCCGGCGCGGAAGCCGTGGAGACAGCCCTCAAGCTTGCCCGCCGCTGGGGATACAAGGTTAAAGGCATCCCTGAGAACGAAGCCCTCATCATAGTGTGTGAAGGGAACTTCCACGGAAGGACCATCACCATTGTCACAATGTCCTCAGACCCCGACAGCTACTCACAGTACGGTCCTTTCACCCCCGGCTACGCCCTGAAGAAGGTCCTGGAAGAAAAGGGAGACAAGGTATGCGCAATGATCGTGGAGCCCATCCAGGGAGAGGCCGGCGTGTATGTGCCCAGTGACGGATACATCAAAAAGTGCTATGAGCTCTGCCACGCCCACAACGTACTGTTCGTGGCCGATGAAGTGCAGACTGGTATCGGCCGCACCGGCAAGATGTTTGCCTGCGACCACGAGGGCGTGCGCCCGGACATGATTACCATCGGCAAGGCCCTTTCTGGCGGCACCCTGCCCGTTTCCGCCGTTCTGGCCGATGACGAGGTAATGCTCACCATCCTCCCCGGAGAACACGGATCCACATTTGGCGGATTCCCCCTTGCCGCAAAAGTTGCCGTTGCCGCACTTGAGGTCATCAGGGATGAGAAACTTACTGAGAACGCAGCCCGCCTTGGCGAAATTTTCCGTGAGGAGACAGGCAAAATCAAATCTCCTTACTTCAAGGCTGTCCGCGGCAAGGGCCTCCTCAACGCCGTGATAACAGAGCCTTCCAACGGAATAGAGGCCTGGGACATCTGCCTGAAGCTGGCGGAAAGGGGCCTTCTGGCAAAACCCACCCACCGTCACATAATCAGATTCGCCCCGCCGCTTGTAATTAATGAAGAGCAGCTCCGCGAGGCTATCGGCATTATAAAGGACGTTTTTGAAAGTCTCTGATTTTATGAAACTGCACGTAGAGAACGAAACCTCGCGTCTCAGGGAAGTGGTTCTTGGACTGCCTTACTCAAACGGCGGCACGCCCACTCTGGACCAGACCTTCGACAGCAAATCGTATGAGAGCGTCCTCCACGGAGTGTATCCGGAAGAGAAGGATATAATTGATGAGATGAGCGCCTTTGAGCGCATTCTCAAAAAGTGGGATGTAACCGTGTACCGTCCAGACCTTGTGCCTGACTGCAACCAGGTGTTCGCCAGGGACGTAGGCTTTGTGATAGATGACAAAATAATTGTCTCAAACATTATCCCGGACCGTCAGGAAGAGATTGACGCATACGGCAGCATCTACAGGCAAATCCACTACAAGGACATCTACAACCTCCCTGAAACCGTTCACGTGGAAGGAGGAGACGTAGTGCTGTATAATGATTACATTTTCCTTGGCCAATATGCCTTTGAGGACTATCCTTCCGTAAAGACAGCCCGCACAAACCGCCTGGCGCTGGATTACCTTAAGATGATTTTCCCCGGAAAGAGGATTATTCCCCTCAACCTCAGAAAGAGCGACACAGACCCCTATGAGGGCATCCTCCACCTTGACTGCACCTTCATGCCGGTTGGCAAGGACAAGTGCATCATCTACAAGAGAGGCTTCCTGAATCCCAGGGACGCAGACCACCTTGTAGAGATGTTCGGCCATGAAAATACATTTGAAATCACCACCGAGGAAATGTACTGGATGAATTCCAACATCTTCTCCATTTCCCCTGAGGTTGTGGTTATAGAAGAACATTTCCTGCGCCTCAAAAAGCACCTTGAAGAGAAATGGGGCATGACCGTGGAAACTGTTCCATACCGTGAAATTTCAAAGATGGGCGGGCTCCTTCGCTGCTCTACGCTTCCATTAAGAAGAGACTGATATGGCAAAACTCGCTATGATAGCCTTTGGCGGCAACGCGCTCCTCAGGGCCGGCCAGAAGGGAACTTTTGAGGAGCAGGCCCAGAACGTGGCGCTCACCTGCGCGCAGCTTGGGCACCTCATTGAACGCGGCTACAATATTGTGATTGGCCACGGAAACGGCCCCCAGGTGGGGAATGCGCTTCTCCGCCACGAGGCCGGGCGCAAGGAATTCGGCCTTCCCGCCATGCCCATGGACTTCTGCGGCGCGGAAACCCAGGGATCCATCGCCTACCTCATTGAGACCGGGATGGACAAGGTTGCCGCCGGGCGCAAGGTAGTGTCAATAGTAACGCGCGTGGAAGTAAAGGCCGATGACCCCGCCTTCCTGAATCCCACCAAGTTCGTGGGCCCCTACTACAAGGAATGCCCCCTTGACGGCGCCACGTACAAGGAAGACCCCCGCGGCCTTGGCTGGAGAAAGGTTGTGCCTTCTCCCAGGCCTATCGGCATAAATAACATAGACGTTGTGGAAAGGCTTGCCCGCGAAGGAGCAATAGTTATCACCGTCGGTGGCGGCGGAATCCCCGTTGTACGTACCCCGGAAGGCCTTAAGGGCATAGAGGCAGTGATTGACAAGGACCTTGCCAGCGCCCTTGCCGCCGTCACGATGAAGGCCGATGAATTCTACATCCTTACGGACGTTCCAAAAGTCTATATCAACTTCCGTAAGCCCGGTGAGGAAGCCCTTGACACCATCACGGTTGCCCGTGCAAAGGAACTCCTTTCAGAGGGCCAGTTTGCCGAAGGTTCCATGGCACCCAAGGTGCGCGCCGCCATAATGTTTGTGGAAAACGGCGGAAAACAGTGCATAATCACAGAGGCGGGCCAGTTGCAGAACCCCGCCTGCGGAACAAGAATAATACCTTAATCAACACTATGGCATACAATCTCAGAAACCGCAGCTTCCTGAAGCTGCTGGACTTCAGTCCAAAGGAAATCCAGTACCTCCTGGACCTGGCCGCAGAGCTTAAGAAGGCAAAATACGCCGGAGTTGAACAGCCGCGCCTCAGGGGCAAGAACATAGCCCTCATCTTTGAAAAGACCTCAACACGCACCCGCTGTGCCTTTGAGGTTGCAGCATATGACCAGGGCGCACATGTAACTTACCTTGGACCTACCGGCTCCCAGATCGGCATCAAGGAAACCATGAAAGACACCGCCCGTGTCCTTGGACGTATGTACGACGGCATAGAGTACCGCGGCTTTGCCCAGAAGACCGTAGAGGAACTGGCGCAGTATGCCGGTGTCCCCGTGTGGAACGGCCTCACCAACGAAGCCCATCCCACACAGGTCCTTGCAGATCTCCTCACCATGAAGGAGCACACGGACAAACCGCTGAGCCAGGTAAGTTTCGCATACCTTGGAGACTCCCGCTTCAATATGGGCAACAGCCTTCTGGTTGGCGGAGCCAAAATGGGTATGGATGTAAGGATCGTAGCCCCCAAGGCTCTCCAGCCATCCAAGGAACTTGTGGAAGAGTGCAATAAGATTGCCTCTGAAACCGGCGCCCGCATTACCATCACGGACAATGTTGATCTTGGGGTAAAGGGCTGCGATTTTATCTACACGGATATCTGGGTCTCCATGGGCGAGCCTGACAACGTGTGGAAAGAAAGGATAGACATGCTAATGCCTTATCAGGTGAACTCCTCCCTTATGGCGCGTACAGGCAACCCCGCCTGCAAGTTCATGCACTGCCTCCCTTCATACCACAACAGGGACACCAAGGCCGGCGAGGACGTGTACCAGAAGTTCGGCCTGGACGGCATTGAGGTTACAGAAGATGTCTTCGAAAGCCCCGCCAGCATAGTCTTCGACGAGGCCGAGAACCGAATGCACACCATCAAGGCGGTTATGGTTGCTACGCTTGGTGCTTAGCAAGCATTTTCCATAACTCATCCTGCTTCAGGAGGCCCCAGGGGGCATCCGTGAAGGAAGGCGGCAAGAAGGTCTACGTACTCCTCCGGGCCCAGGCGGAGGAAACTGCCCGGATCCTCCTTGTACTCCTTTTCCATTGCCGTTCCTTTCAGTATCTGGAGTTGGTGGATCTTAAGGTAGGAAAGAGGAAGACCGTTAAGGACTGACGCCTCCTCAAGGATCATCTCCTTTGTCTCTCCGGGGAGGCCGATAATGATATGGCCTCCTACCGGCACCCCCCTTCCGGCGGTCTCCACGATGGCCTCACGCGTGCAGGCGAATGTGTGCCCCCGGTTTACCCTTCTGAGGGTTTCATCATAGACTGACTCGATTCCGTATTCCATTTCCACTATCCATCCCTGGCTCTTCAGCCCGGCGATGTAATCCAGTTTGGCCGCATCAACGCAGTCAGGGCGTGTGCCGATGACTATGCCTTTAATTGCCTGATGGGAGAGCGCCTGCCCGTAGACTGAGCGCAACTCCTCCAGAGGCGCATACGTATTGGAAAACGCCTGGAAATAAGCCAGATACCCATCGGCCTTCCTGCCCCTTCCGGCGTGAAAGGCTATTCCCGCATCAATCTGTTCGGAGATGCTCTTTCCGTGGGTATATGAGGGGTGGAAGGCCTTGTTGTCGCAGAACGTGCAGCCGCCCACACCCACCCTGCCGTCCCGGTTGGGGCAGGTGAACCCGCCGTCCAGGACAAGGCGCTGGAGACGGAGGCCGTAGCGCTCCAAATAACTGAAGGGCTTGTACCTCATCTATCTCAGGAAGAAGTAATAAACGGCTATCTGCACAGCGAGGATAGCCGGTACGCCCAGGGTGAACTTCCTGTCCCTGATCTTGTGGCGGAAGAGGTATATCGCAAGAAGGGCCCCAATGCTGCCGCCCACGATGGCCAGCCAGATGAGGGTATCCTCCGGGATGCGCCACCTGGCCTTCCTGGCCTTCCACTTGTCTGCGCCGTAGATGAGGAAGGTCAGGATATTGATGCCGATCAGATAGATTTCAAGGGTGGTCATCCCACTCATACCAATTTGGATTATCTTTCAAATATACGGAAAATCCTTTAGATAAACATCCCATCCGGGAAAGCGGCCCAAAATCAGGACGGCCATTGGTTAGTGGCTCCCAATGAACCAAAATATATCGAAAACTATGAAAAAATCAAAATTTGACTGACTTTTTCATAGTTTTTGATTACTGCTTGCCATTGTGCCGAGTGGCCGATATTGTCGGCGTTGCGCCTTGCCATATACCAGCAGTAGAGAAGATACAGCGGCGCGAAGATGTACCCATAGACCGGGATGGAGTGCCTGGTCTGTGGTCCTCCCGTTAACACCTGTTATTGCAGAGTAAGTTTAATATCACTTACTTGAAAAAACGTTAACTTTGTCTGACAGAAAAATCGGGATTTTGGGTTAACTTTGTAGAAAATAGGTATAAATGAAACATCATTTATCATCCATCATCGTAATCCTGCTTTTCCTCGCCGCGATATTTT
>CACXNH010000123.1 GCA_902768955.1 uncultured Bacteroidia bacterium
GTCCTTGTAGATTTCTGGGCTTCCTGGTGCGGTCCCTGCCGCGCAGAGATGCCAAATCTCCGTGCCGTTTACAATGAGTTCCACGGTGACATGTTTGATATGCTCTCAGTCGCCGTCTGGGATAAGCCCGAGGACACCGTGAAGGCCGCCGGGGAAGAAGGAATCACCTGGAACCAGATCATCAATGCCCAGAAGGTTCCCACAGATATCTACGGCATCCAGGGCATTCCCCACATCATTCTCTTCGGCCCTGACGGCACCATCCTTAAGCGAGGTCTCCGCGGTGACGATATCCGCGAGGCTGTGAAGGAAGCCTTAGGCCGATAGATCCTTCGTCGCTGTCGCTCCTCAGGATGACAAACGGTTGCATCTGCATTTGTCATTCTGAGCGTAGCGAAGAATCTACGGTTGCATCTGCATTTGTCATTCTGAGCGTAGCGAAGAATCTTATGACCGTTAGAGAAAAGATAGCCTTATTTCCTCATTCCCCCGGCGTGTACCGTTACTACGACGCCGAGGGAAAGGTTATTTATGTGGGTAAGGCAAAGGACCTTCACAAAAGGGTGGCGCAGTATTTTGTTCCCCCGGAAAGGCTCAACACCAAAACCCGCATCCTGGTATCAAAGATTGCCGACGCCCAGTTCTCAGTAGTTGACTCCGAGGCCGATGCCCTCCTCCTGGAGAACAATCTCATCAAGGAGTACAAGCCACGGTACAACATCCTCCTCAAAGACTCAAAAACCTATCCCTGGATTTGCGTGACGGGGGAAGATTTTCCCCGCGTATTCATCACAAGGCGCATTGAGAAGGGGAGGGGGAACCGCTATTTCGGCCCATACAGCAGCGTAATGCATGCAAGGGGCCTTGTGGAGTTCTTCGACGAGATGTGGGCTCTGCGCACCTGTAACCTGAAAATAACCTCCGAGGCTATCCTCCGGGGGAAATACAGGCCCTGCCTGAAATTCCACATAGGAAAATGCAAGGCCCCGTGCGTAGGGAAAATCTCAAAGGAGGAGTACGACTCCGGCATAGAGGAGATTGTGCGTATCCTAAGCGGCCGCGGGCAGGAAGTGATAAGGCATTACAAGGCCCTAATGGCCGATGCCGCAGCGCGCCTTGCCTTTGAGGAAGCGCAGGAGTACAAGGACAAGCTCCACAACCTTGAAAAGCACTACGCCAAGAGCATCATTACCCAGGCGGCCGATGTAGATGCCGATGTATTCTCCATGGTCTTTGACTCCCAAGAAGCCTATGGCAACTTCCTCCGCGTCCGGAGCGGAGCCATAGTCCAGTCTCTCAACCTTGGATTCAAGAGCCAGATTGAGGAACCCCAGGAGACCGTCCTGTCTACGTTCATAGGTGAAATTGAAGACAAGTTCGGCGCTCTCTCAAGGGAGGTCATAGTACCGTTTATGCCGGACGTGGAGATTCCCGGCGTGGAGTTCAAGATCCCGCAGAGGGGAGACAAACTCTCCCTTCTTGAACTAAGCGCCAAGAACGCCAAGGAGTTCCATTTCAATTCCCTCAAGCAGAAAGAGCACACTGACCCTGACGCATGGCGCATGAGCGTCATGGAGGAGTTGAAGAAGGCTCTTGGAATGAGCGTCCTTCCCCGCCACATGGAGTGTTTCGATAACTCCAACATCCAGGGAACCAATCCCGTGGCCTCCTGCGTGGTTTTCCGTGACGCAGAGCCTTCCAAGAAGGATTACCGCCGTTTCAAGATAAAGACAGTGATAGGGGCCAACGACTACGCCTCCATGAAGGAAGTTGTGAACAGGCGCTATTCCCGTATGCTGGATGAAGCCCCGGATGACATCCCTCAGCTCATAGTGATAGACGGTGGCAAGGGGCAGCTGGAGTTTGCCCATCAGGCCCTCTCAGAGCTGGGGATCCTGGACAGAGTTACGGTTATCGGCCTTGCAAAGAGACTGGAGGAGGTAATAAGGGTTGGAGATCCGTATCCTCTTTTCATAGACCGCAATTCCCAGGCCCTGAAGGTGCTGCAGCGCATCCGCGACGAAGCCCACCGCTTTGGCATTACCTTCCACCGGAACCTCCGATCAAAAGCGGCCATACAGAGTGCCCTGAGGGAGATTAAGGGCGTTGGAGAGAAGACTGAGCAGCGCCTCCTGATGCATTACGGAAGCGTTGCACGCATAGCCGCTGCGCCGCTGGAGGAACTTTCCGCACAGGTTGGCGCGGACCTTGCAGTGAAAATACATAATTACTTAAATGACGTATAGATTCCCGGTCAAGCCGGGAATGACGGTAAGATGACAGATAAACAATTCAATAAATGGTTCAGTACCATCCTCATGGCCCTGATGGTGGTGGTGATTGTGATAACCACGGCGTTCAAGCTCCAGCAGCCTGACGCCCGTGTGCTCATGCTCATCATAGCGGCGCTTGGCTCCGTTATGGGAGTGGCGTCAACGGTGTTGTCGGCCAATGGAATAATCTGGACCTTTATCTTTGGAATACTGGACGTCACTTTCTGCTGCATTGTTGCGGCCGATAATGAGATCTGGGGCAACTTCGCCCTGCACCTTTTCTACTTCCTTCCCATGCAGTTCGTGGGCATCTGGCAGTGGAGAAAACGCGGTGCCGTGGGCACCAAGTCGGAGGTGAAGGCCCGTAGATTCACCCCAAGGCAGTGGGCCATAACTGTTGCTTCAGTCCTTGCAGGCCTTGCCGCCGTGTATTTTATCCTTGTCCAGATCAAGCTTGGCACCGTGGGCCCTGAATTCAGCCGCTCCCAGGTGTTCTTTGACGCCGCCGTCACTACATTCAACATAGCCGGCCAGATCCTTATGTCCCTGGCCTTCTACGAGCAGTGGTACCTCTGGATACTGGTGAACATCTCCTCCATTTTCCTGTGGGGAGGCACCATGATGTCATCGGCAGCATCCAGCTATACCATTGTGATGTTCATCAAATACTGCTTCTACCTTGTGAATTCCCTAAACGGCCTGAGGATATGGTACAAACTAAGTAAACCAGATTCTTCGCTTCGCTCAGAATGACAAGCAACGCTTCGCTCAGAATGACAAGCAGCGCTTTGCTCAGAATGACAAGCAGCGCTTCGCTCAGAATGACAAGCAGCTGTCATCCTGAGGAGCTGCAGGCGACGAAGGATCTCTGTTTTTGCTTTTAAAAGAATTTTTACTAAATTTGCACGTTATTACGCAATTGATAATAAGAATAAAACGTATAAATAAACTTAAAACCTAGTATTATGACAAAGGAAGAAATCGTAAAGCAGGTTACCGATATTATCGTTGACAAGCTTGGCGTTGAAGAAAGCGCAGTCACTGAGAGCGCAAGCTTCACCAATGATCTTGGTGCAGATTCTCTGGACACCGTAGAGCTCCTTATGGAATTCGAGCGCGTTTTCGGTATCAAGATTCCCGATGAGGAAACAAGCGGCATCGCCACCGTTGGTGACGCAATCGCAAAAGTAGCGGAGAAGCTTGGCTAATCCAATACCAATAGATAAAAAAGACTGGTCCTTACGGCCAGTCTTTTTTGATGTTCTTATTTCCCGGGGAAAGCGTACGTGACGCGGAAGATGGGCTTACGCTCTGCCAGAGGGCCGTTCAGGACAGCCCTGTAGTAGCGGTCCTTGTCCAGTTCCTGGGTGTAGGTATATGTTTGCTGCTGGGAAGCGGACATCATCTGGGCCAGCATCATATAATTATAGTAGTTGCTGTAATTGTTGTAGCCGTAACCGCCGCCATAACCCATTCCGCCATAGCCGTAGCCGTAACCGCCGCCGTAAAGGCTGTTGTAGTAACTGGCATAAAGGAGGTTCTGGTAGTAGCTGTTGTCGTAGAGTGAACTGCCGGTATCGGCCTCCTTCCTGGTATGGATGGTAAGGAGCCAGATATCGGCATTGGTTTCCTTGTCAAGGTCCTTGCGCTTGAGCAGTTCCTGGAGGTGGTATGTAATGTCGGGGCAATACATAAGGTTGGAGCGGTCTATGCTTCCCTGGTTCTCGGAGCTCACGGAGGCATCCGTAAGGCCGGCATAGGTAACTAAGTCGTACTGGCTGTTGCTTTCTATGGTCATTCGGATGGTGGGACTGAGAATGGACGGGAAGTACTTCATGTCCATGTAGTCCTTCGGCTGCTCATAGGGAAGCTCTATGGTGGCTTTCACAATGATCACCTTTTCAGGATCTCCGCCGTTTTTGGTGATGG
The DNA here is from genome assembly GCA_902768955.1 of uncultured Bacteroidia bacterium. GTDB lineage: Bacteria > Bacteroidota > Bacteroidia > Bacteroidales > UBA932 > Cryptobacteroides. The sequence goes on from CACXNH010000123.1 coordinate 4,203, forward strand.
CTTCAATGGTTTTGTCCCTCAGTTCCTTTGCGCTTATCACGGGCTTGAGTCCGGTGCCTCCTTCCACTAAAAGAGTGGCTCCGGGGGCGGTTTCCGAAGTAGAGTGGGAGGTTCGGTTGAAGCAGTATTGGTAGAACTTCTGGTTGTTCAGGATGGCCGAGGCCTCATCTGCAAACTCCGGTTCTCCGGGGATGAACATGAAGGTGGAGTCCTTGCGCACGCCGTTCCATTCAGAATTGACCTTGAGGAAGGCAACGTTGTTGTTGCGGTAATAGTATTTGTTGGAAACCGACAGGCAGGAGAAGTCAAACATGTTGATGCGGCCGCCGTTGCCCTCCGGGACGTCTGTTTCAATGTAGATGCCGGGAAGGCGGCCGACGTACTCCTTGTAAACGGAGTCATCATCGGTGTCGTCCTCCAGGTTATTCAGGTACGGGCCGAGTTCCACCAGCTGGTCCACGTACTTCTGGGCGAATTCCGTGGTGAAATTGAAATCAAGCCCTCCGGTACCGTCATAGACGGGTATGCCCTTGGTGATGATACTGGTGCCGTGCGGGATGTCACGTGATGCAACGGTATTGTTCCTGTCCAGGGAATCCAGAAGCTCATACACGTAGATGTTCTGGATGATTCCCTTCTGGCTGTCATTTGCGCAGGAGATGGAGTCCTGGGCAAAAAAGAGGTCAAAGGATATGGCTTTGGGGCCCTTTCCAAGGTCTATGGTGTCAAGGGCCGGGATAAGCGGGAAAGCCGCACTTCTTGTGGTAAGGCCGAACACCTCATCCCTGATGGCGCCTATGGTAAGATAGGTGTCGGAATAGCCGGAAAGGTCCCGGGAGAGTTTCATCTTGATTTCCTCAAGCGGGAACTCCTCCGTATATGTGCTGTAAATGAGATTTTTGTCCACCAGGCCTTTCCCAAGGCTGTTGTCCACTTTCACGCAGGATGCTCCAACAAGCCCTGCGGCGAGCGTTATGAGAAGGACTATGCTTGCTCTTTTCATTTCAGGATTTGGCTGTAAAATGCATTGTACTTGTCTGCGTATGCGTCCGAGGCATACATCTCCTTGTCAAAGTCAAGCACCGGAACGCCCAGGGTTTTGACGTGGGCGGACAGATCCGGATCTATGTCCTGGCTGCCAAGGATGATGCCGTCAGAGTACTGCGCGGCAAGTTTTGCAAGTTCTATGCCTGTAGGGGCGGACGAGAGGCCGGTATCCTTGGGCTTGATGCCGCCAAACAGGATAGCCCTGTCAAGGCCGGGGGCAAAAGCCTCCTTTGGGGTGTCTTCAAACAGGGACAGGACTATTTTTGCATTGGTGAAGATGGGGTCTTCGTTGTAGGCCTTCTTGAGATAGAGGGGAAGTACATGGGAAATCCAGCC
>CACXNH010000124.1 GCA_902768955.1 uncultured Bacteroidia bacterium
GCTGTTCTCCCTGCTGGCGGTGCTGCTGTCGCTGGTGGGCATCTGGGGCCAGGTGCTGATGGACGTGCAGTACAAGCGGATGGAGATTTCCGTAAAGCGTGTATTCGGGGCCGATATGGGCCAGATTACATCGGAAGGACTGATGCTTTATCTGCGGACGGTAGCCATCTGTTATGTGATTGCGGCGCCCATCGGCTGGCTGGTAGTGCGATACTATCTGCAGCAGTTCTCCCACCGGGTGGGCTTTATGCCGTCAGTGTTCCTGCTGGCACTGGTGATTGTGGGGGTGCTGTGTTCGGCCGTGGTACTATATCACTATCTCAAGACCGCCCGGATGAATCCGGCGGAGACGCTGAAGAATGAATAATCGCTGTTTAGATGCAAGGAATTGCGTTTTTTGGATTATATTTGTACAACAATTTGAATGATCTGATGAGAAAGATCTTCAGTTATGTTTGCGCGGCGCTGCTGGTGGCAGGACTGTGCGGGTGTGAGAAGATTGACGTGAACAAACTGGAGGGTACCTGGTCAGAGCAGTACGACCCCGCGGTCTTTGCAATGGACGGCTCCGTGGAGTACACCTTTGACGGAAGTAACCACTATCAGATGCATGTCTATGACGCTCTTTGCGGCGAGTCTCACGACTACAGCGGCAGCTATGCCATTGACCTGATCAATAAGGGGACCATCACCCTCAACCCGCAGATGTCGGACTTCAGCAACGTCACCTATACGTTGGTTAAATTGACGTCCAAGGAGATGGTCTGGCAGAAGGAAGGAACGACGTATTCCGTGGGAACATGGGGCTCAGACTATCGGCACTTTGTGAAGGTAAAGTAGATTTTGCATACGTCCACGCGTGGAGGTAAGTTGTTGATTTGTAATGTTTTACGCAAAAACGTCTGCCGCAAAACCGGTAGACGTTTTTACATATTGTGCTGATAATCAGGCGTTTACCTCCACGGGCCGAAAGGCCTGAGCGCGTGCCCGTTGGACAAATCCCTACTCCACCGGATCCTTGGGGAGAGGGTCCGTGTTGGGAACCATCGAATAGGGGAATGCGAACTTGGCGTTGTAATGCATAGACCAAAGGAAGCCCTCGTAGCGGGCATAGCCCATAAACGCTATGGGGTACTGATGGGAGGCAATGATGGCCGATCCATCGGCCTGCATCACGAAGTCGCAGATGGTGTACTCCCTCTCCGCGTCCCCGGGGGTGTCCGGATCTTCTTTTTTGCCGTTTACGGCAATTTCACTATCTTTGGGAATATGAAACGTTCACTGATTCTACTTCTGATGGCAGCAATTGCATTTGACGCCTGCGCGCCCAAGCCTGTGGTAACGCGCAAAGACAACACTGTAGACACTTATTTCGGCACTGAGGTTCCGGACCCTTACCGCTGGCTGGAGGATGACGCCTCCGAGGAAACCGCCGCGTGGGTGAAGGCCCAGAACAAGGTGACGGACTATTACCTTAAGCGCCTTCCGGGCCGGGAGAAACTCCTTAAGCGCCTAAAGGAAGTGGCCAACTATGAGAAGGTTGGCGTTCCCTTCCACGAGAAAAACGGCAAGTGGTACATCTACAAGAACAACGGTCTCCAGAACCAGAGCGTCCTCTATGAGATGGAGTCTCCGGAGGATATCCCGGTGGTGTTCCTGGACCCAAATACCCTCTCTGAAGACGGCACCGTTGCCCTGAAGGGCTGCTATTTTTCAAATGATGGCAGGTACATGGCCTACACCATCTCCCGCAGCGGCAGTGACTGGGAGGAAATCTACGTGATGGATGCCCGGACAAAGGAACTCCTTCCGGACCACATAGAGTGGGCCAAGTTCACGGGCGCTGCCTGGTGCGGAGACGGCTTCTACTACAGCGCCTACGACCGTCCCGGCGAGGACCACGCCTACAGCGGCAAGAACGAGGGCCACAAGATCTACTACCATAAGATCGGCACACCCCAGTCGGAGGACGTCCTCTTTTTCGAGAATCCTGCCGAGCCCCTCCGCTTCTACCAGTTCTCCGTCAATGAGGCAGAGACCATGGGCTTCCTGTATGAGGATGGGGCCGATATCGGCAATAATCTATATGTCAAGGATTTAAGGAAGGCCGATTCCCCGTTCGTGCAGATCACCAAGGATATGAAGAACTCCTGCTACCCAGTGGAGACGGACGGCGAACTGATATACCTTTTCACCAACGTGGACGCCCCCATGAACAAGTTGGTTGTCACAACTATCGGCAATCCAAAAGAGTGGAAAGACCTTATCCCGGAATGGGACTGCGTGCTCAACGACGTTTCCTTCATAACTGACGGATTTATCATCGCAAATTACTCCAAGGATGCCTCTACGCACGCCTACCTCTATGACCGTAGTGACGGCCGGCGTGTGGAGGAACTCCACCTTCCGGGTGTAGGAAGCGCCTCTTTCAGCGCTAAGCTCGGAGAGCCCTGGTGCTACTATTCCTATTCCAGCTTCACTACCCCCGGAACCATCTATTTCTGGAACATTGAAACCGGCGACAGCATTGTGTACAAGCAGCCTCAGACTGCCTTTGACCTGTCCGGCTTTGAGACAGCCCAGGTGTTCTTCCCCTCAAAAGACGGCACCCGTATCCCTATGTTCCTTACCTATAAGAAAGGTATCAGACTGGACGGATCCAACCCTGTGTACCTCTACGGTTACGGCGGTTTTGACGTCTCCCTTTCCCCTTCGTTCAGCGCAATGCGCGTGCCCTACCTTGAGGCAGGCGGCATATACGCGCAGGTGAACCTACGCGGGGGCGGAGAGTACGGCGAGGCCTGGCACCTTGCGGGTACCAAGATGAACAAGCAGAACGTGTTTGACGACTTTATCGGCGCGGCCGAATGGCTCATCGCAAACGGATACACAAGCTATGAAAAACTTGCCATAGTGGGCGGCTCCAACGGCGGCCTGCTGGTTGGCGCCTGCATGACGCAAAGACCTGAACTTTACGCGGTTGCAATTCCCCAGGTGGGCGTTATGGATATGCTCCGCTACCACAAGTTCACAATAGGCTGGAACTGGGCCCCGGATTACGGCACGTCAGAGGATTCTGAGGAGATGTTCCGGTACCTCCTTGGATATTCCCCGCTCCACAACCTGAAGCCCGGAACGGCTTATCCCGCAACGCTTGTGACTACCGCAGACCATGACGACAGGGTTGTTCCCGCCCACTCCTTCAAGTTTGCCGCAACCCTGCAGGAGTGCAACTCCGGGGATAAGCCGCAGCTCATAAGGATAGACTCCAAGGCCGGTCACGGCGGCGGCAAGCCCCTTGCCAAAGTGCTAGAGGAGCAGGCCGATATCTACTCCTTCATAATGCACAACACAGGTATGTAGGATGGGCCCCATACAATGTTTTCAAAAAATGTTGTATCTTTGTTTGATTTAAAAGATAGTTTGAAATGAAAAAACTCCTTGTAATTGCTGTGGCTCTGCTCCTTGGAATGCAGGCAAAAGCACAATTTATCTTTAATGGCGGATATCTCCACCAGACAGAACAGACTGTTATCACTGAAAATGGCGCAGACATTAAAGCTAGTGATCTTCAGGATGGTTTCTATGCCGGTGCAAAATACCGTATCAACCTTGACAGCATCACCGAAGGCCTCAGCCTCAATCCTGGCGCAAACGTATCCTTCCTCTTTGGCCGTCATAATGCCATTGACATGAAAGATATGCTTGATGACCACGCGGTAATGAATCAGATAGCCTTCAATGCTCCCCTCCATATCCAGTACCTCTTTGAGGTTACCCCGGATTTCAAGCTTGAGGCATGGGCCGGCCCCACTTTCCAGCTTGGCATTTATGACCGTGTCATTGACAACGACAATAACCCCACCCTCATCTACAACCGCTTCAAGGCTGTAGAGACCACGGGAATCATCTACCGTTCCATGGCACCCCTCAACAGGATTAACCTCCTGCTTGGCCTTGGCCTTGGCGTAGAGGTTTCAGAACTTATCCACATCAATGTGGGATATGACTTCGGCCTTTTCAATCTCTCAACTGCAACCAATACAAAGGTTACCCGCGGCCTTCTCCGCGTAGGACTTGGATATAACTTTTAATCAATACATTAAGCAATGAAAAAGATTATCGCAATCGTTCTCGGCGCAGCAGCCCTGCTTATGGGAACGCAGGCCTATGCCCAGCTTTCAGTTGGTGCAGGTTGGCTCAATTCAACAGAGACTACAACCGTTAAAGCCGGTAATACTTCCTCCAGCGCCGCTTCAAACCTTAATGGTTTCTATGCAGGGGCACAGTACAACATCAACATCGTTTCCCGCCTTGGTGTAGCTCCCGGAGTTTATTTTTCCGGTTTGTTCGGAAAGCGCACTGACGACCTTTGGCTTGCCACCGGAGAGAAACAGTTCTCCGAGCTTTCTATCAATGTTCCCGTTAATGTGAACTACACGTTCCCTATCGGCAGTGATTTCAATATCATTGTTTATGCCGGTCCTATTTTCCAGCTTGGCGTGTCCTGCAAGAGCACTTACTCTGTGGGAAGTGCTACAAACACAACCAATTACTATGACAGCGACCACCATCGCAATGCCTTCAATATTTATTTAGGAGGCGGTGCCGGTATCCAGGCAGGAGCATTCCAGGTACTCATTGGTTATGACCACAGCCTTACCAACCTTATCACTCGCGACAATACCACTATCGGTCGTTCCCAGATTAAGCTTGGCGTAGGCTACGCTTTCTAATCTGTCAAGTGGGAAACCACTTATAAAAGCCCTTTTGCCCAAAAGGGCTTTTTTGTTCTCAGACAAAGAAATTGTAATAAGATGAAGAAGTTATTCGCTATTGTTTTCAGTGCGGCGGCACTGCTTATGGGAACTCAGGCCTATGCACAGCTTTCGTTTGGCGCAGGCTGGCTCAATTCAACGGAAACCACAAAGTACTCAAGCGGAGATCCTGACGACAAGACCAACCTCAATGGTCTTTACCTGGGCGGCCAGTACAACCTCAATGTTGTTGCCGGCCTTGGTGTTGCTCCCGGAGTGTATTTCAGCACCCTTTTTGACAGAAGGAACAACAGTGAAGCCATTTATGGTACCTTTAAGAACGAAAGGGAAACCTACAGGGAATTTGCATTCAATGTCCCCGTAAACCTGAATTACACTTTCGAATTCGGCCGTGATTTCAACCTCTTCGTTTATGCCGGTCCCGTTTTCCAGATAGCATTCAGCAGCAAGGGCTCTTACGAGGCCTCTGCCGGAGCCGGCACATTTGTCCAGTCTACCGGAAAGTACACATTGAACTACTTCAATGGAAAAGTCTACGGCCCGGAGAACAAGGAATTGGACACACTGCACGAAGGTGGTATCAGCAATCCATTCAACATCTACCTCGGCGGTGGTGTAGGTATCCAGGCGGGTGACATCCAGGTTATCGTAGGGTATGATCACAGTATGCTGAACTTCGCCAAGGTAAAAGGCTGGACCACATCCCGTTCCCAGATCAAGGTTGGTGTAGGTTTTTCT
>CACXNH010000125.1 GCA_902768955.1 uncultured Bacteroidia bacterium
ATTGTCTTCTGCGCTGCCGCCCGCGTTGTTATCATCAGCAGGCTTGGAACTCTCGGTGTCGTCAGTATTGTCGTCGTGATGATCCTCCTCGGTTGTATACTCGTCGGTAGCGTCGGGAGTATCCTCGGTGTTGTCCTGAGGCTCCGGATTCATCTGGATGATTATATGGTCGTCGTATTCCGGAAGGCCGAAGTTCCCGAACTCTGCACCGCTGAGCTGGGTGGTCCAGGAGCCTTCTCCCGAGCCGCTCACACGCTGGTTGCAGAAGAGTTTCACCTCAATTATGCGCCATTCTCCCACATAGAAGGGGTCATAAGTCTCAAGATAGATGAACCAGTCAAGGGTTTTCCCGGATTCCGATGTGACGGTTATCTTAGCCCGCCTCTCGGGGTTGCTGAAATTCAGCGTGCCGCCTTTCCCGACGCTTGGCGTAGCGCCCTCGGACACCACAATTCCTTCCACCGGCACTGCGGCATAGGGGTAATCGGCCATGGCCATGACATAGACGGTAGCGCTGCACTCGTCCAGGTCCCTTTCGATGACGGCCTTTCCAAGCTGGCCCTGAACCTTGATTTCAAGGAGGGAGCGCTCGTTGCCGGGTATTACTTTGTCTATTGTTTTCACGCAGGAGCACATGGCAAGGACTGCGGAAAGTAGTATAAATCCTCTTCTCATAGCTTAGTTGTTGTTTGAAGAAGGAACATTTGGATTAAGGTCAACCTCCCGCTGGGGGATGGGATAGAAAGCGGCCTCTTCCTCCGTCAGGCTTGCCGCCTCCTGGACGGTCTTGGTCACGCTTGCGGTACGTCTCAAATCAAAGAGGCGGTTTCCCTCGAAGGCCAGCTCCCGTTTGCGCTCATCTATCACCGCTTTCCTGAAATCCTCCAGGGAAAGCCCCGGAGTAAGCGGGCCGATTCCCGCCCTGCCCCTGATTGTATTCACCAGCGGATATCCCTCGGCGGGGCCGGAAGCCTCTGCCAGGACAAGTGCGATGTCCGAGAAACGGATAAGGTACGGACGTGCGCTGGTACGCTCGCCTATGAAGTCAGGATCAACATACTTGGATGTGTAGTAACCGCGCACGGGGGAAGGGCTTACCTCAACTCCGTACTGGTCATAGATTGCCCTGTGAATAAGCTCCGTGCGGCGCTTATCAGTGGTGAGGTAAGTATCCGTCACAAAGTCGTCGTTGATCAGGAATACGCCCCAGCCGTTGCCGTTACCCTTTTCAAGCGTTCCGTCGGGGTACTTGATGAAGATGGGAATGGAACTGTTGTTGGGCAGGAACTGGAGGGGTATCTTGGTGTACATGCCCTCATGGGTGCCGCTGCGGTCAGTGGACATGATGAAGATGTGCTCAGGGCCGTCCGGGGCATACACGTTGTAGATGTGCCTGAGGTCAGGGTCAAATCCGTAAAGTGTGGGATAATCCTCCACAACGTGGCGTGCGTAATCGGCGGCCTTGGAGTAAGTATCGGCCACATTGATATCCATATCCTTATATCCGGGAGCGCCGTATTCCTTGGAGGACGCCAGGGTGAGATACACCTTGGAAAGGAGGGCCTGGGCGGCAGCTTTGTCTACCCGGCCGAAGACTTTATTGGGCTCAAGCCTCTCAATAGCGGCCTCGCAGTCCTTTATGATCTGGTCATAGATATCCTTGATGCTTCCCGCAAGAGGAGAGGTGGTCTGCTCCAGGGAAGAGATTGGCTTCAGGGTAAGAGGGCACCTTCCGAATGTACGGACAAGGTTGAAGTAATTCCATGCCCTGAGGAAAAGGGCTTCGCCCACAATGCGGTCCTGTACATTGTCCGGAAGTTTTCCTCCATCAATTTTCTCTATCACCATATTGGCCCTGTTGATGCCGATATAGCAGTATTTATAGTAATACTGGGTAAGTTCCGTATTTGGAGTTACGGTCCAGTTTTCAAGCATGTGGATATCTCCGGGCTCGTCTGACTTTGGATACATGTCGTCCGTGGGAATATCACCCACGTACCATATTCCCCTCAAATACTCGAGGTAATTGAGGGCGTTGTAGGCATACATGAGGCCGGACTCCGCATCATCTTCAGTCTGATAGAAATTGTCTCCGGAATAGAAACCGTAAGGGGTTTCCTGGAGTGAGCAGGCGCCAGCGAGAACCAGTGCTGCAGCAGTTGCAAGGATAGTTTTTCTCATAGCGCTCTAGAATTGAATGTCAATACCCATGGTGAATTTGCGGAACTTGGGGTAGCCTCCCCAGTATATGCCGTCCAGGCCAACCTCCGGGTCATAGCCGTCAAAACGGGTGAAAGTGAAGAGGTTGTCTATGTTGCCGTACAGACGTATGCTCTTAAGCCATTTTTTGTCCAGACGGAAATCATAGGAGATATTTATATTCTGTATCCTCAGGAAGGAACCGTCCTGGATGAAGTAATCACTGAGGTAATACTGCCTTATGCTGTTAAGGCTGGGAAAATCAGTGGAAGGATTGTCCGGAGTCCAGCGCTTGGATTTTACGCGGGGGCTGTATGTGTAACCGTTGTAAAGGACGTCATTTCCAAACACTCCGTAAAGGAAAACAGACAGTGAGAGGTTCTTCCAGGAGGCCCTCAGGTTAAGGCTGGCGGTAAGGTCAGGGTTGGGGTCTCCAATTATGCAGCGGTCCTTGGACGTGATTGCGAAATCTCCGTCAAGATCGGCATACTTAAGCTCTCCGGGACGGTCCAGAAGGGCGCTGGAATCAATGAAACCGGGGTTCTCCCCTTCCTGGATTATGCCGTCAACCATGTAGCCGTAGAAGATGTTCATGGGCTGGCCCTCTGCAAGGATGCTTGCGTTCTGGTTGAACATGGAGATGGCCGGGCCGGTGACTTCATACAGCATCCCGGTGCGCTGATCCGTGGAAAGGCCGCTGGAAATGGCGTCTCCAAGATGGAGGACCTTGTTTCTGTTGGCCGACACAACCACTCCCGCGGAGAACGTCCAGTCACGGGTGGAGATTATGTCGCCGTCTAGGGTAATCTCAAAGCCCCTGTTCTCAACGGTTCCATCGTTCACCCAAATCTTGTCATAGCTGGACGAAAGCGGCAAGTACTTCTCCCTCAGGAGGTTGTAGGTATTCTTGTAGTAGACGTCGGCAGTAAGTCTCAGGCGGCTGTTGAAGGCCGACACATCCACGCCAAGATCGGCCTGGGCAGTGGTTTCCCACTTGAGGTCCGGGTTCATGATGCCGCCCCATACCATATAGCGGTCATTGGCGCCGGTGCGTCCTACCTCGTAACCGGGGCCTATCACCGTCATCCATTTGTCATTGTGGAAGAATTTCTCGGAGCCGTAACGGTCAAGGGTCTGGTAGGAATTGATACCCTGGTTGCCGGAGATGCCGTAACTGGCCCTCCATTTGAGCTCCGTGAGCCAGGTAAGATCCTCCATCCATGGCTCCTTATGCATTTTCCAGCTTATGGCGCCGGAGGGGAAGAAACCCCACTTGTTGTTCTTTCCGAACTTGGTAGAGCCGTCACCTCTTACAGTAAACGTGAACAGATAACGGTCCAGAAGGGAATAATTGGCCCTGCCGTAGAAGGACAGCAGTTTTGAGACGTAGTAGCCGTCATTGTAGATTTGCCTGAGTTCAGGGTCACCGGCATTCATGTCCTCGTTGCCAAGGACATCGTTCACAAAGCCGCGGGCCGTGGTGTATAGACCGCGGTTCTGCTCATAGTTAAACGAATGACCGGCCATGAGGGTGAGGTTGTGGGCCTCCCCGAACTTGCGGTTCCAGGTAAGATAGGTCTCGGAGAGGATGTCCTGATACACGTTCATATTGACCTTGGCAATGCCACCGTTGTCAAAAGCGTCCTGGGATGTGGTCCGGGCCTGGTAGATATCCTGGACGGACGTCTTGTAGCGGTAATCCAGCTGGGTATGCAGTTTCAGGCCTTCTATGATATCCCAGTCAAGGGCGCCTGAAACAAGGTAATCCCGGCCTTTGGTATTGTCCTTCCTGTCACGGAGGGCAATGAGGGGATGGGAGAAATCCGTAGGACCGGCGGTCCAGAAAGTCACACCGTCTTCCTCATACACGGGCCAGAGGGGGTTTCGGCCATACTCAAGGCCGTTGCTGACGTTCCTGTCAGTGAAAGAGAAGACGTTGTAGGAAGAGAACGTGAGCGACGGGAGGATATTGTACTTGAATCCAAGGTTGAGATTGAGCCTGCGGTAGTCGTCCTGCTTGTAGATGCCGTTGTCGGAGTAATAGTTGGCATTGAGGTTAAGGGAAGACTTTTTGGTAGCGCTGTTGACGGAAACCGTGGTGCTGTTAGTGACAGGAGTACGGAGGCAGAGCTCTATCCAGTTGGTGTTGGCCCAGTCTCCGCTTTGGATTTCCATAAGGGAGGGATAGTAGATACCGCCGACGGTCTGGCCGATATACAGCGGATTGAGTCCCGCGTTCACCATTTCCTCGTTTGTGACCTGGGCCATTGTCATGGGGTTGTACCAGATATCCAGTTTGTCAGAGAGGGTACTTATGAGCGTCTGGTGCTTAACGGAAGCAGTTGTAATGCCTTCTGCCGCATTTTTGGTTGTGACAAGGATAACGCCGTTTGCGCCCCTTGAGCCGTAGATTGCAGAGGCCGACGCATCCTTTAATATCTCTATGGACTCTATGTCTGAGGTATTGATCTGGGTAAGGGCGCCGGCATCTCCCATAGGGAAGCCGTTCACCACCACAAGAGGCGTGTTGGAGCCATTGATGGAGGAGTTACCGCGGATTCTCACTGTAGAGGCAGATCCCGGGTCCTGGGAGCTGTTCACAACCTGCAGACCCGCCGCCCTGCCCTGCAGGAGTCCGTCAACGGAAGTGGCCGATAAATCCGATATGGCTTCCATCTTGACAGAAGCCACGGAACCGGTGAGGTCACTCTTTTTCACGGCACCGTAGCCAACTACTACTACGTCGTCAAGGACGTTGGCGGTAATGACCATCGTCACATCCGGCACCGTTCCCTCCGGGGTAACAATCTCTTCAATGGTGTCATAGCCCACAAACCAGAACTGGATGGTTTCTCCAGGGGCTGCGCTCAGGCTCCACTGTCCGTTTTCGTCGGTGACGGTGCCCCGCTGTGAGCCCGGGACCACCACGCTTACGCCTATCATGGGTGTGCCGTCAAAATCATAGACGGTGCCGCTCACAGGACGTCTCTGGGCCTGTGCGGTTACGGCCAGGAAGACCGACAGCAGCAGTAAGACAATAGTTTTCTTATTCATCTTTGAGGTATTCGTCAAAACATACATAGGTGCCGGCAGTCCATCCCATCATGGAAGGAGTTCCGTATTCGGAGTCCTTTGGAACAGATCCGTCCGTACAGTCAGTCTTCTCCCACAGTTTGCCGGTCTGGGCATACAGTTTTTCTGTCGCCCTCATCCAATTGGAGGCAAGCCGCCTGGCGTCCTCCTTGAAACCGTACCTGTCAAGCCCCATAAATGAAAGCGATAGTCCTCACAGACGGCAAGGCCGGCGGGATATTCCAGCCGTGGAAGGATATCCTTGACGGAAAGAGCCTCCGGAGCATCCAGCACGCCGCAGAAAAGAAGGGCGAAGGGCGCAGCCGAAACCACCTTTGAAGGTTCTCCGTTCACATAATCATAATCAAAGAAATAACCGTCACTATACATGTATTTAAGGATTCTCTCCTTGCGCTGGAGTGAGCGCGAGCGCCAAAGATCCTGCTGCCCGTTTCCAAGGATCTCAGCAAAACGTGCCATGGAGCGCTCCGTGCCGTAGAGAATGGCATTGAGGTCTACCGGACAGAAATCTTCGCAGCGACGGTTGAAACGCGGATTGAAATCCCATCCCGACTCACACTCCGCAACGCAATGCCGCCCAAAAGACCTGAGCTGATCCTCAGACCAATCCTTTTCACGGAAATTGGTTTCCAGGCGCTTCCCTGCGGTGCCGATGAACTCCTGGATAAGTTTTTCATCGGCATCCCCGCCATAACGGTTAAGGCCCGTTGGAGTTTGCCTTTTATCCTGCCAGAATGAATATTCCTTTTCAAGAACCGGGTATGCATCCTTCAGGAATGTGGTGTCCCCCGTGGCGTCAAACACGCTTTCCACCATTGCTGCCGCAAATGGCGGTTGGGAACGGGAAAGATACCACAGACGGTTGCCGTTGGGCATGAATCCGTATTTATATATAAGGTATAGGATGTCAAGGGTGTTGTCCCGGGCCATTTCCGGACGGGAATCGGCAATCAGGCCCTCATTCGTGAAATATGTATCCCAGTAATACAGTTCATTGAACATCCCGTCCTCGCAAGGAACCGTGTATGGATTTGGAAGGCCTATCAGTGAATCCGGAGTATCAACGGGATTGACGCGCAAAGTTTTCTGCCAAGTGGCAGATATGTGTTCCCGGACAGCCTTGTTAAGGTTTCCGGGGCAGCAAGACGATACCACAACTACAGCTGCGGCAAATATGACAGTGAACCTACTTCGCATAATGATACATATCCGGAAGGTCATTCTCAAACAGGACATCTTCCTTGGCGGCGAATGAGAGGAAATCGTCCTCTGAGTAACAGCCGCGGAAAGCGTTGAAATAGTGACTGCCTTCTGAAGGCAGGCCGCCGTTACGCCACACAAGGGCAAAGGAGATACGCTCTCCGCTCACCACTTTGTAGAGCATGCGTGTCCACCACTTCTTATTGTAGTATTTTGACTCCTCAGGATTGTTGTTTTCCAGGCCGGTTTCCGTGAGGGCGAAAATCTTTGCCTTCTCACCCGCTATCACATTGCAAAGGCGGCAGAGCTGGAGGCATTTGTGACCATAATCGGCCCCGTCACGGTCATAAGCGTCAAGGCCAAGGATGTCCACATATTCATCTCCCGGCCAATATTCCATATAAGCGTCACGGGAAGATATATGTGTCATGTCAGGAGAATATGCGAATATGAGGTTGTGAAGCCCTTTCTGGTTCCTCAGGTAATCTACCGTGAAACGCCACAGGGCCACGAATTCGGCCTGGGAAGCATTTCCCTTTCCCCACCAGAAACCGGAACCGGTGTGTTCATGCCAAGGGCGGAATATAATGGGGATGAGTTCTCCTTCGGGGGTCCTTAGAGTCTGGAAGAATGCCGCAACTTTATCAAGCCATACCTTGAACATCTCATGCTTCTCCCCTCCGGGGATTATGGCGTAGACGGCACGTGTCCCGTCCCAGGCATTTCCCATGCTCACAGGATTGGTGCAGTGCCAGCAGATGGTGTTCACGGCGCCACGGTTATAGGCGGCTGTTATGTGCTTACGGATTACGTCAAAGGGTTCTCCGTCTATGTTCTCCGTGGCATCCACTTCTATATAGGTGATGTCCCAGCCGCAAACGGCCGGGTGGCTGCCGGTAAGATACTTTGTGTCAGAGTTTGATGCCGATCCGTCATCAAACCACTTCTGACCGCCGTCAAGTCCGTATTCTGTGGGTATCTGGGCGCCGAACATGGTACCTCTCTCCTCAAGTTCTATGAGGTTTTCATAGAGGGCTTTTGTCATCGCGGTAGCGTCAGAATCCGTAAGTTGAGGACGCTTGCGCTCAGGTATTACGCGTTCCGGCTGACGGCTTTTTGAACAAGACAGAAACAGCGTTGCCGTTATGATAACGGCAAACACATTGATTAGTAAAAAGTTTCGTTTCATACTGGACAAATGTACGCCTTATGATAATGGTACACAAATACTAATTTGATTAAATGTGATACTTTTTTGATATTTGGCTCATAAAGCCATATTTATCATTCCTGTTCACCCCCAAAAGGGGCCGGCCAAAACAGACTCTTCACTTCATTCAGAATGACGTGTCCTGCCATTCTGAGGCAGGTTCGCCTGCCGAAGAATCTACTTTTGGTCAGCCTCTTCTTTACCTGCCGGAGTCACTGGCAATTATTGTGCTTCAAGA
>CACXNH010000126.1 GCA_902768955.1 uncultured Bacteroidia bacterium
CAGGATGTTGGCACACGTTGCTATACATTTATCTCCACCCTTGGCCTTGTGATGCGTGCCTGCGCCAAGGCCGGAATAGAGGTTGTGGTGCTTGACCGCCCCAATCCGCTTGGAGGTAAAAAAGTTGAAGGAACATACGTAAGGGACGGATTTTTCTCCTTCGTGAGCCAGTATCCAATACCGTTTGTGTACGGCCTCACTCCTGGAGAAGTGGCCCTCATGATCAATGAGGAGGGCATGAACCGCGGCCAGAAAGGAAATCTTGAACCCGTAAAGTGCAAACTGAAAGTTGTCCCCATGAGAGGCTGGCACCGCTGGATGCGTTATGAGGACACCGGACTTCCGTGGGTGCTGCCTTCTCCAAACATCCCTTCGCCAAGAAGCGCATTATGCTATCCGGCCTCGGGAATAGCCGGAGAGTTCGGTTATCTCCAGATAGGTGTAGGATACACCATACCCTTTGAGGTATTTGCCGCAGAATGGATTGATGCCGATAAACTGAAGGCCCGCCTTGACAGCTACCGTATCCCCGGAACGGCATTCCGCACAATCCATTACAAGCCCCTTGCAGGATCAAAGCAGGGCAAACTGGTACATGGTGTCCAGTTCTTCTTTACGGACTGGGAGCGGGCTCCCGTAACGCTTGTGCAGTTCTATGTGATGCAGGCCGTCAACGAGCTTTACCCTCAAAAGAATCCCTTGCCTCTGAAGAGCACCAGAATGCTGGATATCATCTCTGGTACGGATTATGTAAGAACAGGTTTTGGAGAGCGCTTCCAGGTCAGTGATATCCTGGATTTTTGGACCCGGGACGTCAAAGACTTCAAAGCACTTTCCGCAAAATATTACTTATACTTTTAACTTTTAAAATTTTGATGCTATGAGACGTTTAATGACAATGGCCGCAATGGTGCTGATGGCTCTGTCCCTCGTCGCAGCACCTGATATGATGGCCCAGACCCGCTCCAGCAGCGGCACAAGATCATCTTCTACTCAGTCTACCCGCTCCAGCTCAGGTTCCTCCGTTTCACGGTCAAGCTCATCTTCTGCTTCGCGCTCCAGTTCAGCCGCCACCGTGTCCCGTTCAAGTTCCTCTGCCAGCCAGCAGGTCAGCCGCTCCACTTCCGGTTCTTCCGCCTCTTCCACAAGAAGCACTTCCGGCAGCAGCCAGCAAGTAACCCGCTCTTCCTCAGGTTCTTCTTCTACTTCCGTGAGAAGCTCCTCAGGCAGCAGCCAGCAGAGCACCCGCTCCACTTCCGGTTCTTCCGCCTCTTCCACAAGAAGCACTTCCGGCAGCAGCCAGCAGGTAACCCGCTCTTCCTCAGGTTCTTCTTCCACTTCCGTGAGAAGTTCCTCAGGCAGCAGCCAGCAGAGCACCCGCTCCACCAGCAGCGCTTCCGGAACTTCCGCAAGGAGCACCAGTTCTTCCGCAGACGGCACTGTGAGAAGCAGCTCCGGGACCACTGTCCGCAGCAGTTCGTCCGGCAGTTCCACCACTGTTCGCTCTGCCAGCAACGTGACCCGTTCCGGCCTTTCCGCAGACAACTCCGTGGCAGAGAACCGCTCCTCTGACAAAGTGTACAGGGATTCCGGCTTCAATTACCGCTACAACGACGACATGCGCGTGGACAACTCCCACAACATGTACAGGGTAGCACCCCGTGAGCGTGACATGATGGCCTGGGACCGTCCCGGCAACTTCTGGGGAGACCATCCTCACTACTACGGATACCGCATCCACAACCGTCCGCCTCAGTGGCGCCGCATCAGTCATTGGGGAATCGATTACTACTACTACAACGGTGTGTATTATCGTCCCTACGGCGGTTACTACGTGGTTTGCCGTCCTCCTTTCGGAACTCCCATTGAGGTAGCAATCAACAGGGCAATCCTTCATACTCTAAGGTTCGCGTACTACTGCGACGTATATCGCACTTTTACCCGCACCTTCGACTACTACAACGTAATTGCCCGCCAGAACCTGATCATCGCCCAGCAGAACGCCCGCATCATAGCCAACAATACCGCTTATGCTCTCAACAGCAACCGCGCACTTACCGCTTATGAGCTTGCAAACCGTCTGGGACTGGTACAGAGCTACGCTTACGCAAACAGCCAGTACTTCTATCAGGACGGCGTCTTCTACACCATCAGCGCTTCCGGAGCCTACACCACCATCGTACCTCCTGCCGGCGCCCTGGTAACCTCTCTCCCCGACGACTATGAGATCATCGTAATGGGCGGCGTAGAGTACTATATGGTAGACAACACCGTGTATCGCACCACACTCTTTGACGGTATGCCTTACCTTGAAGTCCTTGGCCAGATGTACGGTTCCCTCTACAACCAGTACGACATCTACCGCTAGAGTTTCCTGACATTCTTAAGAGTGACCGTCGCCGGTCACTCTTTTTTTTGTCGCAGGTCAGCAGCCGATACGTCGCAAGTGCCGATGTTGACCGTCGCAGGTCAGTTGCCGAAACGTCGCAGGTCTGCGTTTTTGCCTGGACTTGCGACACTTTTTTGCCCCAGAGGCCGATTTGCGTCGCAGGTCAACCATTTTTTGCAGACCTGCGACACTTTGGTCCTGGACCTGCGACACTTTGGTCCTGGACCTGCGACACTTTGGTCCTGGACCTGCGACACTTTGGTCCGTCCTGGACCTGCGACACTTTGGTCCTGGACCTGCGACACTTTGCTCCTGGACCTGCGACGTTTTGGCCGATTTTTGGAGTTTAAGTGCATTTATTGGGATTCTAAGTTTGTTCTTGAGCCAAAAGTATTGTAAATTTGTATGATTTGAATCATAATACTGAGATGAAAGATACAGCCCTTGTCATTGTAGATATGCTCTACGACTTCATTGACGGTTCAATGGCCTGCCAGGAGGCCGATTCAGCGGTTGCCCACACTCTGGAATTCATCAAGGCACATCCGGATGTTCCCCGCATTTTTGTCAGGGACCATCACCCGGAAGACCACTGCTCTTTTGCGGCTCAGGGCGGTCCCTGGCCACCTCATTGCGTGCAGGGTACCCGCGGAGCGGAGATTCACCGGGACCTTGCTCCCTATGCCGACGACGAAGGCCTTGTCTTCTACAAAGGTGAGAACAAGGACCTTGAGCAGTACAGCGGCTTTGCAGGTCTTAATGAGGCCGGCCAGCAGATGGGGGAAGTGCTCCGTCTGATGGAAACGGACAAGGTGCTGGTATGCGGTATCGCAACTGAGTTTTGCGTAAGGAATACCGCTGAGGATCTCCTCAAAGACGGCTTCAAGGTAAGCGTCCTGAAGGACTGCATCTCCTATGTGGACCATAAAGGCCACCTGGAAGCCCTTGACGCTATGGAAAAAGAAGGTATCCGCCTCATATGATTACACAGGAACAGATAAGGGACCTGCAGGAGCGGGTGAAAACGCTGGAAGGATGTCTGGACATAGCCGGAAAGCGCCGTGATGTAGAGAAAAAGACGCAGGAGAGTCTTGCTCCTGATTTTTGGAATGACCCCAAGGCTGCGGAGGTTTTCATGAAAAAACTATCCGGGCTCAAGTCCTGGGTGACAGACTATGAAAAAGCTTTCAGTGCAACTGAAGACCTGGATGTCCTGTACGATTTTGCCAAGGACAGCATTTCCGGGGCCGATGAAGAAGCCGTAGAAACCCCCGAAACCATGGAACTTGAAGCGGCTTTTGATGATGCCTCTGACAGAGTTGAGGCCCTGGAACTGAGGAATATGCTGGGAAATGAGGGAGATAGTCTTGGTGCTGTCCTTACCATTAATTCCGGCGCCGGCGGCACCGAGGCCAACGACTGGAGCGCGATGCTTATGCGCATGTACCTCCGCTGGGGAGAGCGCAACGGCTACAAGATGACCGTGACATCCCTTCTGGAAGGTGAGGAAGCCGGCATCAAGAGTTGCACCATAGAAGTGGAAGGGGATTATGCCTACGGCTATCTGAAGGCCGAAAACGGTGTTCACCGTCTTGTGAGGATTTCTCCCTTCAACGCCCAGGGAAAGCGCCAGACCACGTTCTCCAGCGTTTTTGTGTATCCGCTTGTAGATGACAGCATCAACATAGAGATCAACCCCTCAGACCTTGAGTGGGATACCTTCCGCAGCGGCGGCCATGGCGGCCAGAATGTGAACAAGGTGGAAACCGGTGTGCGTGTCAGGCACATTCCATCCGGAATCATGGTAGAGAATACGGAAACCCGTTCCCAGCAGGACAACCGCCAGAGGGCCCTGCTCATCCTCAAATCCCGCCTCTATGACATAGAACTCAAAAAGCGTCAGGAGAAGCAGGCCGAACTTGAGGGCCAGAAAAAGCGCATAGAGTGGGGCTCCCAGATAAGAAACTACGTCCTTCATCCCTACAAACTTGTCAAGGACCTCCGCACCGGAGTGAGTACCGCCGATACTCAGGGGGTTCTGGACGGAGACCTGAATGAGTTCATGAAGACCTTCCTTATGGGTAAGGGATCGGCCGTAACTAACCCCGACGACATTGACTAAAACCTTTGATATGGATATCATCAACAACGCCTACGTCTCTGACAAGTACCAGTACACTATGGGAAAGTCTTATCTGGAATGCGGAAAGCAGAACCAGATTGCAGTTTTCAACCTCTTCTACCGCAAGGCTCCGGAAAATAACAACTGGGCTGTTGTAAGCGGCACGGAGGAAGTGATAGAGATGGTCCTTCACCTGGGTTCGGAACCGGAGGAGTTCTATGAGAAGTTCCTTCCCGGGGAAGAGTACAGGGATTTCCGGAAGTACCTCAGCACCATGAAGTTCACCGGAGACGTGTACACCATGAGGGAAGGTGAGATAGCTTTCCCTAACCAGCCCATCGTTACCGTTGTGGGCCCTATGATAGAGGCCCAGGTGCTGGAAACCCCTATGCTGTGCATCCTCAATCACCAGATGGCGGTTGCCACAAAGGCTTCACGTGTTTGCCGCTCCACGGACAAACCAGTCAGTGAGTTCGGTTCCCGCCGTGCCCACGGCCCCTGGGCTGCCGTTTACGGCGGCAAGGCCGCCCAGATTGCCGGCTGCGCCAGCTCCTCCAACATCCTTACCGGCGCCTTCAACGGCGTGCCTTCTACCGGCACCATGGCCCATAGCTTCATCACTTCCTACGGCAGCACCGTTGAAGGTGAGCACAAGGCCTTTTCAGACTACATCCGCACCCACAGGGGAGAGAACCTGATACTCCTTATTGATACCTACGATTCCCTCCGCTGCGGCGTCAAGAACGCCATCCGTTCCTTCAAGGAAAACGGCATCGATGACTCTTATGCCCCCGGTTACGGAATCCGCCTGGACAGCGGAGACCTTGCGTACCTCTCACAGGAGGTAAGGCACATCCTGGACCAGCACGGCCTTACAAAATGTAAGATCTTTGCAACCAACGGCCTTGACGAATACCTCATCACAGACCTTGAGCGCCAGGGCGCCTGCATAGACAGTTACGGCGTAGGTGACGCAATCGCAACCTCCAAGGCCGCCCCTTGCTTTGGCAACGTGTACAAACTGGTGCAGGTAGACGATGAACCCGTCCTCAAGCGCTCCGAGGACAAGATCAAGCTCATCAATCCCGGTTTCCAGATCACCTGGCGCATATCGGCCCAGGATAAGGAGAAGGGCAATACCCTTGACGGATATGTATTCAAGGCCGATGTAACCTGCCTCCGCGGTGACGCCATGGACCTTGCAATCCAGCAGGGAAAGACCATCACAGTCCGTGACGAATACGACTCCTTCAAGACCAAGACCTTCGAGGAAGGTTCCTACGACGCCCGCCCCCTGCAACTGCAGTCCATCAAGGCCGGGGAACGCATCGCCCCTTACTACAGTCTCCTCCAGAAGAAGCAGTTCTATAAGGACAATCTCCATCATTTTTCCCCTGCAGAGCGCCGTCTCATCAACCCCCACTACTACAAAGTGGACATCTCGGATGCCCTGTATGATTGCAAGATGAGCATTATCGGCAAGCTTGTCAAGGAGATAGATGAATTTGAAATATAGTCAAAAAAGAGTACCTTTGTCCTTTAGAACCATAGCGCCTTATGAGAATCCCTGAATCTGAACTCATCATCAACGGAGACGGCTCCGTATTTCATATCCATCTTAAGCCGGAAGAGCTTGCAGACAACGTAATCATGGTGGGAGACCCTTCCCGCGTAGATATGATAGGGGAGTACCTCACTGACATAGAATTCCGTCATGAGTCCCGAGAATTTGTCTCCATTACCGGAAAGCGCAACGGAAAGCGCATTACTGCGCTGTCCCATGGTATCGGCCCTGACAATATAGACATTGTCATGACAGAACTCGACGCCCTTGCAAACGTGGATTTTGAAACCCGTGAGGTAAAGCCCGTTCACAAGGCCCTCAATATCCTCCGTATCGGCACATCCGGCGCCCTTCACGCTGATATTCCCCTCGGAAGCTATGTGCTCTCGCACATCAGCGTGGGCTTTGACGGCGTCATGAACTGGTACGGAAACCGTGAGAAGGTTACCATCCCTGAAGTTGAGGATGCTTTCAAAAAGCACATGAACTGGCTGGATGTCCTTCCTTCACCTTATTTTGTGAAGGCTTCCCCCAAGATTATAGACCTCATGAAGGATGTGACCATCAAGGGAGTCACAATATCGGCAAACGGCTTCTATGGCCCCCAGGGCCGCGTCGTAAGGGTTCCTCTTGCAATGCCCAACATGCTCCGGGACATTGAGAGCTTCCGTTTCTCAACCGGCTCAGATGATTATCGCATCACCAATTTCGAGATGGAGAGTTCTCCTCTTGCTGGCCTGGCTGCGCATCTTGGCCACAATGCCAGCACCGTGTGCTGCATCATAGCCAACCGCTACCTAAAGAGTTCCAACCCGGATTACAAACCCGCAATCCGTAAACTGGTGGAACTTTGCGTGGACAGGATGTCCACCCTTTAAACAGCAAGCATTATATCATTGAGCAGGCCGCCGGCAGTTTGTCTTGTTCCGGCGCCTGCTCCTTGTATAAGCATGGGTGAAGGATAGTCTCCGGTAGTGATAAGGATGGCATTGTCCGTGCCTTTGAGTCCGTAAAGAGGGCTGTCCGGCCCCACCTCCCTGAGCCCTACCGTGGCATTACCGGCAGCGTCAACGGAAGCAACGTATCTGAGTTTACGTCCGGCAGCTGCGGCTGCGGCATAGCGATCCCCTATATCGGAGGATATGGGCTCCAGACGTACCTGCTGCTCTTCCAGCTGGATGCCGGCCTGGCGGCTCAGGATGAGTATTTTTCTTAGTACGTCCTTTCCTGAGAGGTCTATGGACGGGTCCGGTTCCGTGTATCCTTTTACCCTGGCTTCTTCAACAAGGGCGTCCCAGCCTGTTCCGGTGTAATTGTCCAACAGGTAGTTAAGCGTGCCGGAAAGCACCGCTTCCATCTGAATGAGAGTGTCTCCGCTCTGGACCACGCGGTCAAGGGTGACAAGTACAGGGAGTGCTGCTCCGGCGGTTGTCTCGTAACGAAGGGATACACCGCTGCGGTGGGCGTCGCTTTGGAGGCTCCGGAACTGTGCGTATGTGCCTGAGAACGGAATCTTGTTGCATGCCACCACACTGAATCCGCTGTGGAAAAGGTCCGGGTAGCGGAATCCTATCTCTTCGGAGGCAGTGCAGTCCACAAATACCGGATTTTCAAGGGAAAGCTCGCAAAGGGCGTCGGGGTAGGAGCCGCTCTCTCCGGCTGCAAGGAGTTCTGCGGCCCTTGAAAGATCTATCCCTTCAGTGTCTATCACATACCTCCGGCTGTTTGCAATGCCACAGACCCTGAGTTCCTTCCCTGAGCGTTTGGCTATTGCCGCGGCATTGTCCCTCAGCATGTCCACGAGGGCTTTGCCCACTCTTCCATAACCGGCTATGATCAGCGGAATCACCTGTGTGTCAAAGCGGTCAAAGAATTCGTGATGGATTGCACGAATGGCTTCGTCGGCACGCTCCGATGGCACAATCACCGATATATTCCGCTCTGAGGAGCCCTGCGCCGTTGCGCGCACGGGGATGCTGTGCCTGCCAAGGGCGGCCAGCATCTGGCCGGTGGCGCCGCTGTGCCCGAGGAT
>CACXNH010000127.1 GCA_902768955.1 uncultured Bacteroidia bacterium
AGCCGTAAACCGCCGGTGATGTGCCGGAAAAAGTCTCATCACCCGCAAAGGGCCCACAAAACGCCGGTGATGAGCCCGAAAAAGTCCCATCACCCGCAAAAACAGGGTGAAAATGCCGGTGATGAGCCCGAAAAAGTCTCATCACCCGCAAAAAGGGCCCACAAAACGCCGGTGACAACCCCAGGAAAAGTCACCCGCACCAAAACAGCAATTATGTTTGAAGTAACAAAAATCTCAGACCAGACTGAAGGGGGCATCCGCAGGGCTTCCTTCCAAACCAGCAATGTGGTCTGCTCCCGCCAGATAGACATTGAACTTGAAGGGGACGTCCTCAAAAGCGTCCGATACACCGGCGGCTGCCACGGTAATCTTCAGGGCATCGGCGCTCTCATAGAAGGAATGAATAAGGCCGATGTTATCTCCCGCCTCGAAGGCATCAACTGCAAGGGCCGCGGCACCAGTTGCCCGGACCAGCTCTCGAAGGCCTTGAAGATGTTGTAGTATTATGGTCCCTGTAAGTTCTCTGGTCACAATTGCAGTCTGTGCCGTCATTGGGATTGCTGCGCCCATCCTCCTGAGCTGGTGGATGGTGAAAAAGTACAATGTAAAGGTACGGACTATCCTCATCGGCGCCGGTGTCTTTGTACTCTTTGCGCTGGTTCTGGAAACCATCCTGCATCAGTTGGTGCTGAAGGGGACAATCGGCCCGTCTATCACCGGAAACGTCTGGTACTATGCCCTTTACGGCGGCCTCGCTGCCGGAATCTTTGAAGAGACCGGCCGCTTCCTGGCTATGCAGTTTCTCCTGAAGGATGAGCCGTCCGGCGCCAAGACCGCGGTTGCATACGGAATAGGTCACGGCGGCATTGAGATGCTCATCATCTTCGGGGTTTCTATGATTGCCAATCTTGTAATTGCCGTTTTGATCAATGCCGGACAGGCCGATACTATCCTTTCCACCGTCCCCGCCGA
Source organism: uncultured Bacteroidia bacterium (assembly GCA_902768955.1). Lineage (GTDB taxonomy): Bacteria > Bacteroidota > Bacteroidia > Bacteroidales > UBA932 > Cryptobacteroides. Next base: position 973 of record CACXNH010000127.1, read on the forward strand.
AGCCCAGGCCCAGATGCAGGGGACATTCGCGCAGTTTGAGACTTCCTCCCCCGGAACTTTTCTCACGGGCCTTTGGGAGAGGGCATCGGCCATAATCCTTCAACTGGGACTGTCGGTATTTGTCTGGACAGCTGTGCGTAAAGGCGGCAAGTGGCTGTGGCTGTTTCCGGCCGCAATCCTCCTTCATTTCCTGGTAGACGCCAGCGCCGTGCTCCTTATGAAATCCGTGAGTATGGTGACCCTGGAGGCAATTGTGAGCGCTATGGCCGTGGCAGTTGGCGCCTCCGCCGTGATGCTTGCAAAGAAGCTATGAATCTCCTTCTGAATCAGATGCTTTCAAAGGCCGATCCATCGGAAGTACCCGGCCTCTCCCGTTTTTTCAAGACCGGCCCCGGACAGTATGGGGAAGGGGACAAGTTCCTTGGAATCAAGGTCCCCGTAACACGCGCCGTGGTGAAGGAGTGCTGGCGTTCAACAAGTTTTGAGGACCTTGAGGAGTGTATCCGAAGCCCCTACCATGAGGTTCGTCTTGCCGCTCTCCTTGCCCTGGTGGAAGTGTTTAAGCATTCGGGGAGGAGATCCTCACGTCGCTTCGCTCCTCAGGATGACAGTATCCGGTGGCAGTGCATTGACTTCTACCTCTCCCACATGCCCTGGATCAACAACTGGGACCTTGTAGACCTGAGCTGCTACCCGCTTCTGGGACAGTGGCTGCTGGACAAGGAGGACCGCTCGCTTCTATATGACCTTGCCCGTAACGGCCGCACCATCTGGGAACAGAGAATTGGCATTGTGAGTACTATGACCTTCATCCGTAACGGCCAGTTAACGGATACTTTCCGTATTGCCGATATCCTCCTTCACCATCCCCATGACCTCATACACAAGGCTGTGGGCTGGCTTCTCAGGGAGGCCGGAAAGCGTGACAAGGCCGCGCTGGAGGCCTGGCTGCAGGGAACCCCCGATCAGGTCGGGGGTGACGTAAGGGGCACTGGGGGTGACGGAGAGGGCACCGGGGGTGACGGTGGGGGCACCGGGGGTGACGTAATGGGCACCGGGGGTGTTCCCCACGTCATACCCGGCCCAGACCGGGTATCCCGATGCATCAGTATGCCCCGCACGATGCTCCGTTATGCCATAGAGAAGTTCCCTGAAGAGGAACGTAAACGTTACTTGTTGGAAAAGAGCCGTTAAAGGCCTATATTTGCAGATACCAAACTGATACAAGATGAAAGGAATTGTTCTTGCAGGCGGCTCCGGCACTCGCCTCTATCCTATCACAAAAGGCGTTAGCAAGCAGCTTCTGCCCATATATGACAAACCCATGGTCTATTATCCCCTCAGCGCCCTCATGCTGGCGGGGATTCGTGACATCCTTGTGATTTCTACGCCTCAGGACCTTCCGGGGTTTAAGCGTCTCCTTGGAGACGGCTCTGATTTCGGGATCAACCTACAGTACGCAGAGCAGCCTTCTCCGGACGGCCTTGCACAGGCTTTCATCATAGGGAAGGAGTTTATCGGCACAGATTCAGCCTGCCTTGTGCTTGGAGACAATATCTTCCACGGCGCCGGCTTCACTGGCCTTCTGGAAGAGGCCGTGAAAACAGCAGAGGAAGAAGGTAAGGCCACAGTTTTTGGCTACTGGGTAAGTGACCCTGAAAGGTACGGCGTTGCAGAATTTGACAAGGAAGGGAATTGCCTCTCCATTGAGGAAAAACCTGCCAATCCCAAGAGCAATTACGCCGTTGTGGGCCTGTATTTCTACCCCAACAAGGTGGTTGATGTGGCCGCAAATATAAAGCCGTCGGCCCGCGGAGAACTTGAAATCACCACAGTCAACCAGGAATTCCTGAAGGATGGCCTCCTGAAGGTCCAGACCCTTGGCCGCGGCTTTGCCTGGCTTGACACTGGCACCCACGACTCCCTTGCCGAGGCCTCCATCTACATTGAAACCATAGAGAAGCGCCAGGGCCTCAAAGTGGCCTGCCTTGAGGGGATAGGGTTCAGCAAGGGCTGGATATCGGCCGATAAACTGCGTGAAATTGCCGCCCCCATGGCCAAGAACCAGTACGGGCAGTATCTTCTGAGGCTCTCCGATGAACACCTTACACCCTGTCTGTAATCTGGATGGGTTTTGAGAGCTGGTCTATCGCGGCCAGCTCTTCTGTTGTGAAAGTGGTGTTTGAAAGGGCCCCAAGGTCTTCCGACAACTGTTTCACTGAACTTGCGCCCAGCAGTACTGATGTGATGTGCGGCTTTGCAAGAAGCCACGCCAGAGACATCTGGGCAAGGGTCTGGCCGCGGCCTCGGGCTATTTCCCGGAGGCCGCGGAGTGCTTCCAGCATGGTCTGGGTGAGGGTTTCCGGCCTCAGGGAGCCGCTTTTGGACATACGTGATCCGGAAGGGATGCCGCCGTCAAGGTAGCGGTCTGAGAGAAGCCCCTGCTGCAGCGGAGAGAAGGGGATGAACCCCGCTCCTGCCTCTCCGGCAAGGGATACAAGGTCTTCGCGCTCCGGCATACGGTCTATGATGTTGTAGCGGTCCTGGAAAAGTAGGCACGGGGTCTCGTGGGAGATAAGGTAGTTGTATGCATACACGGCGGCCTTTTTAGGATAGCGGGAAACGCCAACGTACAGGGCCTTACCCTGATGCACTATGTCCACAAGGGCCTGGAGGGTCTCGTCCAGGGGAGTGCGGGGGTCATACCTGTGGGTGTAGAAAAGGTCCACATAATCCAGTTTCATACGCCTCAGGCTCTGGTCCAGGCTGGAAATGAGATATTTGCGGGAACCCCATTCCCCGTAAGGGCCGGGCCACATGAGGTATCCTGCCTTGGTGGAAATGAAAAGTTCGTCCCTGTACGGCTTGAAGGAGGAGGTGAGGAGCTTCCCGAAGTTTTCCTCCGCGGCACCCGGCTCAGGACCGTAGTTGTTGGCAAGGTCAAAGTGGCAGATGCCCTGGTCAAAGGCAAAGTGCGCCATCTCCTGGATACGCTCAAAGGGCGTTTCCGTTCCAAAGTTCTGCCAGAGGCCAAGGGTTATTGCCGGAATGTCTATTCCCGACCTGCCGCAGCGGCGGTATTGCATGGAGCTGTATCGCTCCGGGGACGCTGTATAACTCATTTCAATGCTGTTAGTCAGTTACAAAGCTACAAAAAACCCTTGTATTCTGCCAAATATTAGTTAATATTACGAGACAAAAGCTTTTTAACTATGATAAAGAAACTGTTCACTATCATCGTTTCGGCCCTGCTTACTCTGGCTGTTCCTTTTGCATGCAGCCCTGCACCTTCTGAAGAGAATCAGACTCCTCAGGAGAATGAGGAACAGAAGCCTGATCCTGAAAACCCTGAACCGGAGAATCCTGAACCGGAGAACCCGGATCCTGAGAATCCTCAGGAGCCAGAAATAGACCCTTCCACCCTCAAGGCGCTTGTGGCCACAGCCCCGGTCCCTGAAAACAACTTTATCTTTGAAGATAAGCCTCAGTTTGTCCTTCAGATCAATAACAGGAACGAGGTCCCCATTACTGATGAGTTGACTGTAAAGGTTCTTACGGACAAGAAAGAACCTGTGGCCGTTTTGGAACTGGGAGAGTTTACTGTCCCGGCCAACACCACAATAGACAAGGAAATTACCCTTGACTATGACTTCCTGCCCGGCTTTTATAAGGCAAATTGCGTGATCCAGAAAAGGATTGCCCGTGCCGTGGATTTCGGCATACGCCCCACGGAGATAGCATCGCTCCCTGACATGCAGGATGATTTCACGGCTTTCTGGGAAGATGCCCTCAGCCAGCTTGAGATGCATGTCCAGATGAATCCAAAGCTTACCCCTATTCCCGGCAAAAACAACGTGTATCTTCTGGAGATGAATTCCATCCCTGATCACGTTGACGGAGACGACGTTTTAATCCACGCATATCTTGCCGTACCCAAAGATGCATCGGCCACAAGGAAATATCCCGTCCTGATTCACTTCGAGGGATATGATACCCAGAAACCCACCGGCAAGATGTACTGCCCTTCAGGTGCGTCGGATTTCATAGAACTTTATATGTCCAACCGCGGCCAGATGATTAACAACCGTACCGCAGACCAGCGCTCGGACGGCATAGATGAGGATTATCACAACATCTACGGAGACTGGTTTGCCTACGAGTTCGGCCAGAAGGGGTCATACTATTACCGAGGTGCCTATATGGACTGCGTCCAGGCGGTGCGCTTCATAGCAACGCTTGAGGAGGCCGATATTAGCAATATCTTCGCAGAAGGAAAGAGCCAGGGAGGTGCATTCTCATACGCCTGTGCAGCCCTCAGCCCCATTCCCCTTACGGGTATCGCCCCCGGCGTTGCCTTTATGGGTGACTTCCCGGATTATTTCCAAATTGTAGACTGGCCGGCCTCAACCGCCAAGGCCAACAAGGGCTCCATGACAGATGATGAGA
>CACXNH010000128.1 GCA_902768955.1 uncultured Bacteroidia bacterium
AATATCCACAAACTACCCCGGTGAGTCGAAGAGAAAACTTTTTCTTCACTTTTTTCTAATAATTCTTGGAAAAGTCTTAGAATACGAAGCCACGGGCGGCTACGCCGTCCGAAGATCAGCCTCCGTCGTGCTTTTGCCGTGTTTGCACTCAGATTGCCTGTAATGGCGTTTTTGGTGCCAACACGGCGGCGTTTTTCCGGAAAAAGGCCCATTTCCTTGCCGTGTTGGCAGTGAAATCGGCCTTATGTGCATTTTAAGTGCAAACACGGCAGGTACGTGCCGTGGACCAGGTCCAATTATGTGGTGGACCAGGTCCACGGGTGCTATGCTGGACCAGGTCCAAGCAGTTAGAAGAAGCGGACCACGTCTTCGAGGGGCCTACGCTGGGGACGGCTGGGTTCCTGTGCGCGGTAGCCGAGTGCTATCACAGCCATAATGGTCTCATTCTCCGGGATATCAAGGCACTCGCGGATGGCGTCGCTGTCGCGCATACCCATTATGAGGGTGTCAAAGCCCATAGCCCTGGCTTTAAGGACAAGGTAGGCATTACTGAGGCCATTGTCATAAGCTCCCCATCCGTCTCCTATCTCGTTTGTAGCCGTGCCGCGGAAGAAACCGGACTTACCCTTTTCATATGTTGAGACAATGAGTACTGGGGCATTGGCAACCCTGTCCTTGTTGCCGCCTACCATCTCAAGGAGAGCAGCATGCTTTTCTCCGCCGACGGCTACATAATACTTGCTGGGTTCCTGATTTGCCCAGGACGGAGCTTCCTGGGTTGCAAGAAGGAGTTCGCGGACCTCCGCTTCAGAGATTGTCTTTGATGCGTCATAAGCGCGGACGCTGCGGCGGGTGGCAAGTACTTCGTCGAAAGAAGCACCGGGAGCCTTCTGTGCCGGCTGTTTGCAGGCCATTATTGCGAAGGCCGCAAGTGAGAGAAGAAGCATTTTTTTCATATATACATGTCTTATATACAATTCAAATTTAGCAAAAAACACGGTCATTTCTTCACAAATTCCAAAAAACGTAAAAAGATTCACGTGAAACAACACAAGTTATCAACAACCCCTTGATTCATAGCTTTCAGCGTGCTAACTTGCCGCTATGAAAGAAACCTACCATATCTGTTTTACCTCCCACAATGAAGTTATGTTCAGGGACCGGGAAGACCACGATGTATTTGTAAACCTGATGGCTATCCAGTCTTTTTCTACCGGGACGGAACTACTTGCCGATGCCGAGATGTCCACTCACGTTCATCAAGGCGTTTTTACGGATAATCCCACTGAATTTGCCCGAAGGGAGAGAATGTCATATACCAAATACTTCAATAAGAAGTATGGCAGGAAAGGCCGTTTTGGTCAGAAATATACGTTTGTGACACTTGTGCTGGGGCTGCTGCATATACTGGCAATGCTGTCCTATATCCTTAGGAACGGTCTGCATCACGGGGCCGCTCCTACAGCATTCGGTTATCCTTTTTGCAGTGTACGGGATATGTTCGCCGCAGATCTTGGCCTGTGCCAGGAGCTGTCTGTTGAAATGTCCCGTCAGGATATGACCACTTATCTTCCAAGATATTCGGATTTCCCGGATTCATATAAGATGAATGAGCGGGGTGTGTTTGTCCGGAGCAGTTTTATGGAACTCAGGCGGGCAGAGCAGTTTTTCGGCACGCCCAGAAACTACCTGTATCAGATGAACCGCCTGTCTGATGACTCCTGGGCAAAAGAGCAGTTGAAAGATAATACCGGCACTCCGATAACCATTTCCAACATGGAACACGCCGATGAGCAGTCCGTAGCACGGATGCTGAACAATGAATATGGCAGGAACTTCAACCGTTCACGCCTCCAGGATCTGGACTTGTGCATGCTTATTGACAAAGAACTATGCAGGCCGTTCGGGACCACTTCCGTGTATGGACTCACTGATTCCCAGAAGCAGCGCATAGCCCGCCAGCTGAAATACGATTTCCACGTGTCCGATGCTCAGATAAGCCGATGCCTGGTGCTATAGTCGTGGACCAGGTCCAGCACACGTATTTGCCGTGTTTGCACTCAGATTGCCTGTAATGGCGTTTTTGGTGCCAACACGGCAGCGTTTTTCCAGAAAAAGGCCCATTTCCTCGCCGTGTTGGCAGTGAAATCGGCCTTATGCGCGTTTTAAATGCAAACACGGCCACAATTCACAGATTTTCAGTATCTTTGAGAACTAAAACCTAATATACAATGAAAAGGATCCTACTCAAAAACGGGAAAATCTATGACGGAACCGGCTCTGATGCTTTTTCCGGAGATATCCTCATAGAAGATGAAAAGATAATTGCCGTTGCGCCTTCAATAGAAGAGAAGGCCGATAAAACAATAGACCTTGCCGGCCTCAGCGTCTCTTCCGGCTTTTTTGACGCCCATTCCCACAATGACTGGTTTGGTATCAAGAAAGAGCCCCTGAAGTATCTGGAGCCATTCATTCGCCAGGGCATAACCTCTTTTATTACCGGTAACTGCGGACTTTCAGCAATGGGTTTTGACCCCGACACCCCCAACGTGGACAAGGTTGGGGCGGGGCTTTTCAAATATGACGAAAACACCACCGGAGTTTACCCCAGCGTGAAGTCTTTCTTTGAAGCCATCGACGGGAAGAATCCCTGCAATATGGCCACCCTCGTAGGTCACTGCACGGCGCGCTCCAGCGTTGCCGGCTGGGAAAACCGCCCTCTCACGGAAGATGAAAGGCGGCGTATGCTGGACCTTATGGAGCAGGGCCTCAAGGAAGGCGCCTGCGGCCTTTCCCTTGGTATGATGTACCTTCCAGGCCGATACGCAGGTGTCCCTGAAACCCGTGATGTTGCGCTTCTTGCTCAGAAATATGACCGCCCGCTCACGGTGCATCCCCGTACAGAATCGGCCGTATCCCTTGACTATCCAATCTTTGGAAGGCCCCATATTCTGAGGGCGCTTGATGAACTTGTTGAAATGTCCAAGGGCACTCATCTAAAACTCCAGTACTCCCACGCCATTTTTGTGGGCCGCAGCACTTTCAAATGCAAGGAGGAACTCCACAGCATCCTTGACAAACTGAAGGCTGACGGCGTGGATGCCCGCTTTGACATCTACAATGAACTTCTTGGAGTATCAGTGATTACCGTGTTCATTCCCAACTGGTTCCAGGAACTCTCTCCCAAGGACAAGCGCAAGCCCTGGAATCAGCTTCGCTTCACCATCCTTGGAGAACTGTCAATGAAGATGCTTGGCTTTGGCTGGAAGGACATTGAGATTGCATACCTTGGTCCGGGCCTTGAGAAATACGAGGGTAAAACCGTATATCAGGTGGCCAAGGAAGAAGGGAAGTCCTGCATGAACGCATACCTTGACCTCTGCGAGATGTCAGATTTCAAGGGCCGCGTGAATATGGGCCCCTACAGCACCCCTGAGATCATTTCCTGGCAGTCAAAGCGTGACGATGTCCTCTATATGACAGACGCCTGGGTAGAGGACCACGGTATCCAGAACCCCGCCATCTACGACTGCTTCCCCAAATTCATCCGCTGCTCCCTCCGCGGCGAAGGAGACACTATGCCCCGTACCATCCGCAAGATGACTGGCGGTGTGGCCGACCGCTTCAGCATCCCTGAAAGGGGCTATGTGAAGCCTGGATATTATGCCGATATAACCGTCTTCGACGAAGCCGAAATGGCCACCGCCACCCCGGACCAGAAGAAATCCTTCGGCATAAAGAGAGTATTCATTAACGGCCACGAAGTCCTTACTGAAGGCATCCTTGATAAAGAAGCCCTCAAGACCTCCGGTCACGCACTTCCTTCCCGCTAGCGGGATCTGTGCCGTGTTGGCACCAAAAACGCCATTACAGGCAATCTGGCTGCAAACACGGCAAAGACTTAATCACTACCTTCCGCCTCCGCCGAAGCCTCCGCCGGAGAAGCCGCCACCTCCGCCGAAGGAAGAATGGCCGCCTGTGCCGTTGATGTTGCCGGCCTTGGCTATGGCGTTTCCAAATGAGCGGGTGCTCATGCTGTTGGTCCAGAGAACCATATAGGTGAAGCGGTCCGTGTCCATGCCGGTGCTCCGTGCCACCTCTTCATAGATTGAGGGATAGAGTTTCTTGAACTGCTTTGCCACTTTCTCTGCAATGCCAAACAACTGGGCAAATACAAGGTAATCCTTCCAAAGACCTACCTCGGAAGATGCCCTCTCTCCACTGAGGGTGAAGTCCTTCAGGAAGTTACGGAACTCTACAAGATGGCAGGCCTGATGCTGGCCTTCCGTGGTGCAGGTACCCTCCGTGAGGAAATAGCCTTTGTCACGGAACCAGGTTTTGCCGCGTGCAATTGCGCGGTCCGGCCAGGCCGTCATCTTCTTGTAGTTCTTGGTGGACCATTTCTCAAACTCGTTCTTCTCAAGGATACGGTTGTCACCGGCAGCGCTGAGGGCCCACTGGAAGAGGTCTTCCTCTACGTCATCCATGCTGGCGGAATTGGCCTCAAACAGAAGGTTTACCCGCTTGTCTGACTTGGGGTCCGGCTGCACTTTCAGCTTACCGTCCATAATCCAGCGGAGGAAAAATGCTCCGATAATGTTCTGGGGCTGGGTATTGCTGCCAAAGCGCGCACCCTTGGTGAGGACGTATTCTGCAGCAAAGAGGTTGCCTTCCAGCGGAATGTCCCTGTGCCAGCCGTCAATCTTGGTGCGCCCGAACAAGGATTTTTTCCATTTGTATCCAAGGGCCGATGCAATGGCAACGTAAATGACAAGGAATATACCACCTATAAAAAGCAGGGCAAAACCAAGCAGGAACCACTTATCTTCAGGATCATCCTCCCCGTAGGAGCTGTCTTCAAGGGCACGGTCTATAAAATCCTGCACAGCCCCACCATTGGTTACCGCAGGCTGGAAAATTCCCTTTTCAAACTTCACCAGGTTGATGAACTTGGAACTGTAGCCCATGGGCTCCGATGTCTCTGCCACCACCTTTCCGCCCTTCACGTTGATGTCCCCGTAGAATCCAAAAGCCCATACGCGGGTGTTGTCGTAGGTCCACTCAGGGCATTCAAACGCAGGGCCGATAGTCACCCTCACATGCTCCGGTGCATCCGGCATGCCTGGATTCACGAACATGAAGTTGAAGGCATCGGCATCGTCATAGGCCTGCACCAGGCCGGTGAGGACGAAGGAGACCTCCCAGTTGTGGGCTCCGGTGTCTCCAAGACCCCAGCAAAGCTCATAGCCACCGTGCTTGGTGACGATACCACACTTACCTGCCTTCCAACTGCGGGAGCGGTCGATGTCCCAGCTGCCGACATTCTCATACTCAAGGCCCGTCTCGTCGGTGACGGTAAGATCGCGTACCTCACTGCCTTCGAAGACAC
>CACXNH010000129.1 GCA_902768955.1 uncultured Bacteroidia bacterium
TATGATCAAACGTACCGGCCGGATTCTTTTCAGCAAAAAGCAAAAATAACAGCCTGCGTGGAATAAAACTTTTTGGGCTAAAAAATGCCCAAAAAGTTTTTTCCACTTCGGCTTATACTTATGCACGAATTAGGTATTGTCTTCTACATTATCAGGGACGTCAAGAAGGCGGCTCAGGAGAATGGTGTAGAGAAGGTATCGGCAGTGGTGATGAACATAGGGGAGGTGAGTACCATTGTTCCGGAGTACATCAAGGACTGCTGGAGATGGGCGGCCGATAAAGAGGACCTTCTTAGGGGGGCGGAGTTGAAGATCAATTCTATTCCGGCCGTGTCCTACTGCGAGGACTGCGGGATGGAGTATGAAACTGTGCGTTTTGGCAAAACCTGTCCGCACTGCGGGAGTGAGAAGACTTATCTGCTACGTGGTAATGAAGTGGAGATAAAAGAGATAGAAGTTCCAAACTAATAAACCAAATTTATTTAACTAAAACCTTTAATTATGTTTTTTCAAGTTTATGGAGAGCATGCCCTTTCACAGTGGGGAATGCTGATCGTGGTCCTTCTGGGCCTGATCCTCTTCAATGAGTTTGCCCGCAGGACAAAACTTGGTGGCATCATCACCTTCCTGGCCATTCCTCTGGCCCTCACAGCCTATTTCCTGGCTATCTGGGTTGGTGTCAAGACCGGTGCACAGTGGGCTCTTGAAAACCAGACTCACGTTTACATGCAGGGCTGGTTCCACTATTCCAAGCTGTATGCTGCAACGGCCGGGTGTATCGGCTTCATGATGATCAAGTACAAGTGGGGTATCGGTGCAAAGCACTGGTTCAAGCCCTTCCCGTTCATCATTGTTGCCATCAACATCCTCATCGCATGCGTCTCCGACTTCGAGAGTGCTGTAATGGGTTGGAACAAGTGGTGGCTCACCTCCGAAGGCGTATGGCAGTATGGCGGCTGGCACAATGTCATGAACGGCGTTGCCGGTCTTCTGAACATCTTCTGTATGACCGCATGGTGGAATGTGTATCCTTCCAAGGACAAGAAGGACATGATCTGGGCCGATATGACCTGGGTATACATCCTTGTCTATGACATCTGGAACTTTGCATACACCTACAACTGCCTGCCCACTCACAGCTGGTACTGCGGTATTGCTCTGCTTCTTGCTCCTACAATTGCTGCTCTGCTGTGGAACCGTGGCGGCTGGATCCAGAACCGTGCAAACACCCTTGCAATCTGGTGCATGTTCGCACAGGTATTCCCTCTGTTCCAGGAGACCTTCAAGAACGGTCAGCAGTGGTTTAGCTGGGCAACCCTCCCCGTGCTTTATCCTCAGGGCACCGCTACCATCGAGCATCTCTATGCAGCAGCAGGCGGTGAGGCCGCAGTAGTGGGCACAACCGTAGATCCTTCAGTTGTGGCAGCAAATCCCACAATGATGATTGTGATCAGCGCCCTGGCTCTGCTCACCAACGCCGTGGCCCTCTGCTACATCTTTGCACAGGCCAAGAAGCGTCACATCAATCCTTACAAGGAAGATGTCTTCGTGGACCAGAAGTACTACAAGGATGCAATGGCCCGTGCCGTTGTGGACTAATTACTTGATAGTCTGCTAATTAATGATATAGCGGTGCACTTCATGGTGCACCGCTATATCATTATATGGCTGAAAATCAGCGGGTTAGCGCTTTTTGATTTTGCGGATAGGGTCGCAGGTGAGGCCGATACCAAGTTTGTTGAAGGTTTTGCGGTCTACCTCTGAGAGCATGACGGTTGAGTGGACCTGGGAGCCCTTGAGGTTAGGGAGCTGGTCCAGGGCAAGGCCGCAGTTCTCATCGATCAGGCTCATCATTGAGATGGCTACAAGAACCTCATCCGTGTGGAGGCGGGGATTGTGGCCGTGAAGGTATGTGACCTTGGTTTTCTGGATGGGGGCAATCATCTGCTGGGGGATAAGCTTCACGTTGTGGGCTATACCCGCAAGATGCTTGATGGCATTAAGCAGGAGCGCGCTGCAGGGACCCAGCAGGGGAGATGTCTCACCGGTGAGGATAGTGCCGTCTTCCAGTTCTATGGCTGCGGTGGCGACTCCGGCCTTTTCAAGGCGCTCATGGGCCGCCACGGTTGTTTTTCTATCGGCCGTGGTGAGTTTGGCCTTTTTCATCACAAGGTTGTTCTTGTTCACCTCCGCTTCAGTGGCCTTGCCGTCTGCGAAATTGCAGAGGGCAGTGTAATAGCGGCGGATGATTTCCTGTTTTGAGGCCTCCTGGCACACTTCGTCGTCAGAGATGCAGTAGCCAATCATATTAACGCCCATATCAGTGGGGGACTTATAAGGGGATTCTCCGTAGATGTCCTCAAACAGAGTATTCATGACGGGGAAAATCTCTATGTCCCTGTTGTAGTTGACGGCGGTTTCTCCGTAAGCTTCCAGATGGAAGGGGTCTATCATGTTAACGTCGTCAAGATCTGCGGTAGCGCTCTCGTAGGCCATGTTTACAGGATGGTTCAGGGAGAGGTTCCAAACGGGGAATGTCTCGAATTTGGCGTAGCCGGCCTTGATGCCGCGCTGGTTTTCCTGATACAGCTGACTCAGACACACGGCCATCTTTCCGCTGCCGGGGCCGGGGGCCGTCACAACCACAAGGGGCTTTGAGGTTTCTATGTAGTCGTTCTTGCCGAATCCTTCCTCGGAGTCAATCAGGGCCACATTGTTGGGATATCCTTCAATTGTGTGGTGGTAATAGACCCGGATGTCCATTTTTTCCAGGCGTTTACGGTAGGCCTCGGCGCTGGCCTGTCCGTTGAAGTGGGTAATGACAACGCTGTTGACGCTGAGGGCTCGGGCTAGGAATTCATCCCTGAGACGCAGTACGTCCATGTCATAGGTAATGCCAAGATCCGTGCGGATCTTGTTTTTCTCTATGTCCACGGCCGATATTACGATGACGATTTCAAGGTCTTCCTTCAGCTGCATGAGCATCTGGAGCTTGGAATCCGGCTCAAAACCGGGGAGGACACGGCTTGCATGGAAGTCGTCAAAAAGTTTTCCGCCGAACTCCATGTACAGTTTGTCCCCGAAGTGCTGGATGCGCTCCTTGATGTGCTCTGACTGGATTTTGAGGTATTTGTTGTTGTCGAACCCGTATTTCATAATGCCGATTGCTTTTTTCAATACGGGATACAAAATTAATCCATTCCCCTCAAATACGCAAAAAAAGTTTACTCGGAAATGAATAAAGAATCTGCCTTATCAATGTACAGGATGCCGTCCAGGTGGTCGCATTCATGCTGGAAGATGACGGCGGTAAAGCCTTCAACTTCCTCCGCTACACGCTCATGTGAGGAAATATCCGTATAACTTATGCCGATTTTGCTGTGGCGTTTCACAAGGCCGCGCAGTCCTGGCACGGAAAGACAGCCCTCGCGGCCAGTTACTATTTCTCCGGCAAGGGAATCCACCCTTATGTTTACATAGCCTTCGAACGGCTCTCCGGGCTTGTCAAAGCGCTGCACCAGGATTATGCGGCGGTTAATGCCAACCTGGGGCGCCGCTATACCCACGCCGTCCTGGGAGGGATCCGTAACGGTGTGGAGCATCTTGGCAAGGAGGGTTTGTAGTTCCTGGGAATCCAGCTCCTTTGGACCAAGGTCTACGGAAGGGGTGCGGAGAATGGCGCTGTCGGCCTGAATGGTTGTTACATACATCAGGGAGTCTGAGTCCCGGATAATTTCCCGCTCCCTTGCAGTCCAGGCGGGCTTGCAGCCAATGCAAAGGGTTGTGGCCAAAAGAATTATGGGAAGTAAGCGTTTCATACTGCAAATGTAGGAAAAAAAACCGCCGGAGCAATGGCCCCGGCGGTTCCGTTGAATATTTAGTAAAGTTAGAGAGTGTTCTTTTTTACTCAAGCATAATGGAGCGGAAAGTGTTGATGTCATCCTGGGAGATTCCAATCTCAAGCAGATATTTCTCTACGCCATCCTTGGTCTTCCAGCCGCCAAGGTCACGGACGTTACGTACGCCTAAGGAAGAACCGGGCTTGAACACAAGTTGGTGCATGTGGCCGGTAGTGTTGAATTCTCCGTTCACAATTGCTGCGCCGCCGTTTGTTACCTCATAGGTGTAGTGGGCGTTGGGGCGGAGGTTTGTGACTACATAGTAGCCGTAGGGAGCATCAGGGGAAGGATCGGCCTTGGTCTCATACTCTCCCTTCCAGTCTCCGTCGGTGAGGGTTACGGTATATTTGGCGGGTATGTCACAGTTTCCGGGAGAGATAAGGAGTTTGTCATTGATAATGACAATAGGGTTGCCTTTCTCATCCAGAACGGGTTCCTTGTTGTCATCAAGCTGGTCAGCTTCGTATTGCTGCCTGAGAAAAGCCGCCTCTGCGCCCTTTTTCATTGCAGAATAGGTGTAATCCCTTTCAGGATAGGTGATAGTTGTGAGGAATTCCTCCTGCTTGTCAGAGGGGTTGATATAGATGTTGTAGAACCCTTCCTCAAGACCTGGCTTGACTGCGGGAGCGCCCTGGGCTATGTCAAAGCTTGCATTGAGGCCTTCAAAAGTGCCGCCAAATTCCTCGCTTCCGTTTTTGCGGATAACAAATTCATCACCGGGAGTGAGCTTAACGTTGCGGACAACCACAACAGATGCACTCACAACGCGTGCGTGATAATCAGTGTTTCCTTCAGAGCCCAGGATGGTACCGGATCATCGGTTTTCTCCTCTTCTTTGTCTTTTTCCGTGTTTTCAGGAACCGGAGCGGTACAGAAAACCATGAGGGGAAGAACCGCGGTGAGGGACTACAAACTTAATTAACAAAGATTACATGTAATAACCAAATTTTATGTATATTTATGAATTAAAATATGCTTGATTCATAGCGCAAAGACAATTAATATGCAGAATTTTGACTACTTTACCCCCACGCGCCTTATTTTTGGCACAAACGCTATCGCAAAACTTCATGATGTGATGTCCGGTTTCGGAAAACGGATACTCCTTACCTATGGTGGAGGCAGCATCCGGAAAATCGGCCTGTATGACAAAGTGAAAGAGATTCTCAAGGATTTTGAGATTACAGAACTTTCCGGCATCCAACCCAATCCCAAATATGACCCAAGCGTACTGGATGGGGTTCGTCTTTGCAAAGAACATAAAATTGACGTCATTCTTTCAGTAGGCGGCGGCAGTGTGCTGGACTGCTCCAAGGCCATTGCGGCCGGAGCCCTGTACGATGGTGATCCCTGGGATCTTATTACCTATAAAGTGAAGGCCAGGGCAGCGCTTCCCATTGTGGATATCCTTACACTCGCAGCCACGGGCAGTGAATACGACAGCGGCGGTGTCATT
>CACXNH010000130.1 GCA_902768955.1 uncultured Bacteroidia bacterium
ATATTCGGAAGGTTACGTCTCCACCACACTACCCGCCTTCCAGCTCGGCAAGGCCGGCTCTTTTGCCGACGGCTACATGATTACCGCGGATGATGCAACCGGGAACAGCCTCGCTTTCAAGCACCTGTGCAGCGGCCTTCGGTTCATGGTGAACACGGACAATATCAAGGCCGTGAGCATCCGGGGCAACAGCGGGGAAAAAATTGCCGGAGATTTCCGCTTCCGCTTTGCTGCGGAAGATACGCCTGTAGCGGAAGCCGGCACGGAGGAATGCGTAACCTTGAGGCCGTCGTCCGGAAGCACTTTTGAAGCAGGAAAGTATTATTATATCGTCATTCTTCCCACGGTATTCTCCAAGGGATTCACCCTGATGGCCGATACCGGAAGCCAGGTTGGTGAGCTTCGTTTCAATTCCAGTGTAACCTTCTCTGTGGGCCTGTTCAAAAATGTCACTGGAAATCTGGATGAAAGAATGTCGTGGACAACGCCCTCGAGCCAGGCCTATTACGGCCAGGAAAACAGCGTTTGTATCCGACCGGGTGAGACTATCAGCTTTGACGTGAACCCCCGGAAGGTTTACGGCACCTGGCAGCGCAGCGGCCTGCCTGCATCGGCTAGTGTTCCGGATGAGGCGGAGGTGCTATGGGGTGGCGGTGCCGTCTCGTCGGCATCGGTCAATGACGGAAAATTAACCGTCACGGCCTCCAGTACACCCGGCAGCGCGCTGGTAGCTATCAAAAAGAACGGAACCATCCTTTGGTCCTATCTCATCTGGGTCACTGAATCGGCCCCGTCCGAAACCACGCTTCCAGGCGGAGCGGTACTTCAGTCCACTCTGGGCGGCAACTGCTATTTCCAGTGGGGAAGGAAGGATCCGCTGGTGGATGGCTGCCCTTTCATCAGCCATCCCGGAGATGCCAATTCCCTTGCCACCTCCATCCGGAATCCGGGCAGTTTCATCAACCAGGGCGCCAACTGTTCTGACTGGTATGCTACAGAAAGCTACGAACATCAAGATGCCACCCTCTGGGGCGGTGCAAGCGGCAGCAAAACTGTGTGGGATCCCTGCCCGGAAGGCTGGCGTGTACCCAAGGAGGCCGACTTCAGCGTGTCGAGTTTGGATAAATCGTATGCTGCAAGTTTTGATAAATTTGGACTTTTGGTCCCTACAGGGGATAACGCTGTACATAATGGCGATTATGGCTGGTATGCATACTGCTGGACCCGTGAGTCCTCCGATACTTATTCCAAATCTCTCTTGATGGAGACAGATGGTGAAGGTTTCAAAGGTTTCAGCATAGAAGGTGATGCCCGCTACGAGGGTCTTCCCGTCCGCTGCATAAAAGAATAAAAATAAAAAACGAATATGAAAAAAAGATTATTATTTTGGGCCTCTGTATTTTTTGTTTGTGTGTCAGTTTTTTCGTCTTGCAAAAAAGATAATAATTCGGAGCCGGAGCCAGACTATTCCATCAATGAAGCCGCCCATTTCATTGGTAATTTTGTGAGTATTAATCAGGATGGATCGATCTCTGTCCGTCTGACCGGCTATTGCCTCAACGAGGCGGATGACACTGAAATTTCCATTCTGGCAGAAAGCTGGGAAGAAGCCGTCAGGCTTTTCAAGAGCTGGCTGCCGGACAATGCTTCCTTCACAGAGAATGAGTCATCCATCACTTGGGGGATGAAAGATTCGGAAGGCAAGTCTCAGGGCAACGTCGTCCTCACCAAGAAGAGCGGCGGCCTTGTGGCAGAAGCAGTCGTTCCCAGCGAAATCCCCTATGTCCACACCATCCGCTTTATCCCCAAGGCATCCTGGCCGGAAAATGGAGTCGATATCATAGCTGCAGGTGATCTGGACACAAATGATCTTTTGGATGAATACTTTTTGGGTAACGTGATTGTGATTAAAACTCCTACCCATCACGGGACGGGAAAATTCATGGTTGTCCGGGAGTACGACCAGAAAAAAGATGAAAAGGGCATCTTGGTGAACATCCAGAATAAATCTTATAATGTCATGCTCGACGACATGGATGCTGTGGCCAATCGTTCCCGCTCGACAACCGACATTCAGGCGGCCAGCCGGGCATACATTGAAAACAAAGCAGACCTGGATCCCCTGATGCAAGAGGCTGGTTTCGGTCCACGCACGGCCAATGTGTACTGCTGGGAGTGGTCCGACTTTTTTTTAACCCGTGGCAAGCACGACAAGCGGGTAAAATTTGACACGGCTGAAGTAACTTCCCTCACTCCATTTCATCCCAACTCCCACGAAGTCCAGATGTACTATTTCTGGGTGGAGAAGGACAAATCCGGAACTGTATGTTTAAAGATAGACTGATCACTATATGACAAGACATATTATTGCATCGGTTATTGTCGCGATTTCTTTGCTCCTTCCCGTCTCCTGCCAGAGAGAGAGGGACTCAATCCCGACAGATAACGGCATCTACCCTTTCAATTTCTCCGTCAGGAATCAAGACTATACCGAAGATCTGGTATTGGACGGTATGGGAGAGGTGGTCATCTCTTCCGTGGAAGGTCTCCCTTCGTGGGTCAGCAGCGTAACTCTTTCGCCGGAACTTGCCAAGGGAAACAGCGTTGCCTTGATAGGTATCAAGCGCAACCCTGGCCTGGAAGCAAACCAGGTGGCCGACGTCACGCTCAAGATGACCAACGGAGCTACGGCTACGTTCCATATCGTCCAGTGGCCCGGACGCCCGGTGGAGAATGCTCCGGTTCAGTCTATGAACACGGCTTTTGAGAAAGATTGGGCGTCTGCCAAGACGATTATGCTGGTGACGGAGAACTACTTTGAAAA
Organism: uncultured Bacteroidia bacterium; assembly: GCA_902768955.1. Lineage (GTDB taxonomy): Bacteria > Bacteroidota > Bacteroidia > Bacteroidales > UBA932 > Cryptobacteroides. The sequence continues at coordinate 2,825 of CACXNH010000130.1, forward strand.
CGGCCGCGCGAAAGTAAAGACGGAAGAGGTCCGCCTCCCCTGGGCCGACAACAGCATCCATCACCTTCCTTACGGAGAAGTCACCAAGATGCTCCAGTATAAGGGCGACTGGCGGATGGTTTTCAATGTAACCGGCGTGGAGAGCCTGGCCGGAAGCCATTTCTTCGGCCTTTACAACCGCTACACGGGCTACCTGCGCGTCTTCTATTATGTGGTTAAGGAAGACGTGCCCTCCTATGCCAATGACCATCTCTGGTGCTTCGAGCTCAACCGTGCGCTTGCCGAGCATCTTGCCGTGCAGTATGCACTCCCTTACGAGGTGTCTGTATCCTCCTCGTTCAACACGTATGCCTCCGCGCCCACGCTGATGACCCCCTACGCCAACCGCGCCGATGACCTCAGCGGCGGCAAGTATATTCCCAAGGTGGGTTGGTGGGCTTTCGATGTGGATATGTCCGCAGCCCGCAAGGACGACTTCTTTACCAAAAACACACCGGAATATACCGCCAGGATAGAGCAGAAACTCTACCGGGAGGACAATGTCATGCTCAATTCCGCCATTGCCGGCAAACTGGACGGTTCCCTTGAGGGAAAGATTAACTTGGATCAGCTGGCCCCTAAAAGCACCACTGGCACGGGAACGGCCTTAAGTGCCTTATTCGGTGTTGCCGGCGGCGGCTTGATGAGTATGTTTACCTTGCAATCTATCGCAGGAGATCCGAGAAATGGGCAACATAAACCAGGGGGATCCTTTCTGGCTTTCCTTGGTGCCGGCCTTCAAGTCGGTGGCAAGTTGTGGGAAAGTCAGCTTAAGGAGAAGAAGGTTGATGACGATCTGGGAGACATCAATGCCAGTATCAACCTGAACCTCAGTGCCAGTATGGTTACGGAGGGCGTCATCGGCGGAGAATGTTCCTCCACTGTTCCTCCTACTTCACTGGTTATGGAAGACTTCAGGAGGGAGACACCTGACAAAAAGCCCACCGGCTTTGGAGAGGGTGTCTGGAACCTTCGGAACCACCCGGTCGTATATGTCGTGAAAGATGCCTACTGGTACGAGAGAGATTTTATGGGCTTTGAGTCCAAGAAACTCTACAAGCAGGGTGACAGGGACATTTATTCCTATCGCCTCGGTGCAGATGCCGACAAGCCCGGAATGCGTATCATCACCTTCCTGGATCCTACTTCCGTGGGCGGCATCTATCTCAACGATGCCCTCTTTGACGGCGTGACATCCTGCGACGTCAAACTCACCTATGGTGTCTTCCCCAATGCCGAGGACGGCTACACGGAGGCATACCGAAAGGCTGTCGGCCTCAATACGCAAAAGTCCTGGCAGCTCAGCAAATTGTCCAGTTTCAACACGAAAGAGAGCTCCAAGCTCGACTTCAAACTCGTCAAGAAAAAGAAGGGTGATGCAATGTTCAAACAAGTCGGAGATATGGATGAAGAACTGAAGGATTACGTGGCTTACCGCAGGAGCGAGCAAAGCATCCGGGACAAGGTCATCCGCCGCTATTATGGACCATCCGTGTTCTATAGCCTGGAATCGGCTACTCCTTACGATGTGGACCAGGTCCATTTTGTGGCCGATCCTCAGATTGACGTGCCCATCATCGAATACTCCGAAGTGAAAGATAAAAAGACGACTAATTATCATTATATCCTCGATCCCCAGTTGCCCGACTTCGTGGTCACAGCCATTCTCAACTTAAGGGGAAAGGACAACGAAGACGTGGATGAGCAGATTCTGATCCACACCCTGCGTTTTGCTCCGGAAATCAAGTTTATTTCCTATAAAGACCTGCCCAAAGTGTTACAGGCGATAGAGAATGCCAAGATGACGAACAAAACCGGTAACAGGACCGTTCCCGTTAATTGGACTTTTATGGACGAGCAGATTGGCAAGGTCAAAGGATTCATAGACGCAATTGCCAAGGAAGATGCTCAGTCCAGCAAATAATGTTTTTTTGAATTCAATAGAGAGATGATAAAGAAATTTCACTTTTTTGCTTTCCTCCTGCTGGGTGCACTGGCATTTGTATCCTGTCAGAAAGACAGCACCGAAGATGGTTTCGCAAGAACCGACGAATTGGCATATCTGCAGGGGCATTTTGCCGGCTTTAATGATGAAGGTGAACTGACCATCTGGGCTGGTTGGCAACTGAACGAAGCCGATCCAGGTGAGCTGAGTATGAAGGCCGACAGTTACGAAGCGGCCGTAGCCATTTTCAGGAAGATTATTCTCCCGGAAGCGAATGTGGTTCAGACCGACAATTCCCTCATCTGGCATCTTGCGGGTGAGGATGGCAAAGCGCAGGGGGATGCCGTCCTGAGCAAGGCCTCCGGCGACAAAGTGGCCGTGCTCACTTTGCCTGCAGCGGCTACGCTGGTTAACCGGGTCAACTTTATCCCGCACAGCCTTTGGCCGGAAAACGGAGAGCAGGAATACCGTGAGGAACTAGATGACTTCTTCTTCTGCAACTTGGTAAAAGTCAAGGTTAATCTGACACAAAACCCCGGC
>CACXNH010000131.1 GCA_902768955.1 uncultured Bacteroidia bacterium
TTCTGCCCGGTGGACATCACCGACGACGACGGTCCCGTGGAGTGGGCGGTTGCGGGCGGCAAAGCCGCCCGCAACTTTTATTGTTGTGAGGGGCAATAATTGAGCCCGATTGGCGTTTTGAATGAAAAAGTAAAATGATATGAAGAAATTACTATTTTCTGTCGTTTGCCTGGCGGTGGCCCTGGGGGCTGCTGCGCAGGGCGAGGCCACGAAGGATGGCCAGAACTTGGATGCCAAGCCGAAGAAGGTGAAAGTGACCCCCTATGGCTTTGTGAGGAACTATTTCACTTACGACTCCCGTGAGACCTACACGGTGGTGGGCGACGAGTACAACATGATTCCCTTCGACGAGAAGTGGAACGGAACCCCCGAGGCGTGTCGGCAGGCGGGTGTGGAAAGGATGGATATGAACGCCGTACCGCACACCACTTTCCAGGCCTTGACCACGCGCTTTGGCTTGAAGCTCGAAGGCCCCGACGTGCTGGGAGCCTCCACTTCGGGAAAGGTGGAGGCGGACTTTGGCGGCTTCGGCACCACCAACACGGTGCTGCGTCTGCGCCTGGCCTTTGTCAAGTTGACGTGGAGCAACAACCAGGGACTGCGGCAGGAACTGCTGGCGGGTCAGTATTGGCATCCGCTCAGTGGCGACATAATGCCCGAGGTGCTTGGCATGGCCAGCGGGGCCCCCTTCCGCCCGCACAGCCGCACGCCGCAACTCTCCTACACCCTCACAACGGGCAACTGGGGCATGACCGCCGCCGCGCTCTATCAGTTGCAGTACATGTACAACGGCCCGCAATACAACAACGGTGTGTGGTCCAGCACGGCCAGTACCGACTATGCAAAGCAAGGGCTGGTGCCGGAAGTGTTTTTGGGAGTGCAGTACCAAGGCGACCATCTGTATGCGCAGTTGGGCAGCACCTGCCAATCGTTGAAGCCCCGCACCGTGGGTTACAAAACGGTGACCATTGACGGGGTGCAGTCCACCATGGCCGTACCGGTAAAGGAGCGGCTGACCAGCTTCACCCCGACACTCTATGTCCAGTATACCGACGGCCTGTTTGCAGCCAAGTGCCGCGCACTGCTGGCACAGAATACCAGCCATGTGAACCAGCTGAACGGCTATGGCGTGACGGACGTGCTGGCTGACGGCAGTTGGCAGTATGCGCCTCTCAAGGCGGCCATCGGCTACCTGAACCTGGCCTATGGCCACACTTACGACCTGTACAATTTCGGAACCAAGACGGCTGTGCGCCACCTCATTTTCATGAAGGGCGGCGAGAACTTCACGGGATTGAACAGCGTTTGGCGTGTGGCTCCCTCACTGAGCTACAACGTAAAACATTTCAATATGGGGCTGGAGTATGAGTGGCTTGAAACGGCAAGTCTTCTGAACCTTTTCATTGCCGGGGCCGTTGACGCCTCCGTTGCAATGTCCTTCAATGAATACTACCAGTTCCTCCAGACAGGCCTCATAGAGCGTGATGAGAACCTTGTGTTCCGCTTCCGGGAGCACGGCTACAACATCCAGGAAGACGGTCTTTACATGACAAGGGAGGAATATGACAGGAACCCGGAGCGCGCCCGCAAGTTTGCCCGTGCCAGCCAGAAGGGCTGGGAATGGGTTGCCCACCACCCTGAGGAAGCCCTTCAGATAGTGATGAAGCAGGTCAGGAGCAACCACGAAGCCACCAACCCCACCCTCCAGCGCCTCATGCTCCAGGAAATCCTGGACCTCATGGAATGCTATGAGAGCGGTGAAAGGGAATACCTCCTGAGGGAAGACATGTTCAACCAGGCGGTGGGACTCATGCTCAGGGGCGGCATCATACGCCAGGAACACAGCATAAAGGAACTTCTGCCATGAACATAGGAAAGAAAATAAGAAGTTCCCTTTCTACAAGGATCAGTCTCTGGACAGTCCTCTTTGCTGCCATTGTGTTCATTATCTCCATTTCCGTAGTGGCCTTCCGTTCCCGCAACGCCGTGAGGGAAGAGGCCATAAAAGGCGCAAACAGGGTGCTTGAAAACACCGTCCTCCGCACTAACTACATCCTGGAAGACGTAGAGGACCTTGCAAATAACCTTGAATGGCTTATCCTGAAGGATCTGAACAACCCTGACGCCATGATGGAGTATTCCCGAAGCATTGTCCAGAACAACACCTTCCTGAACGGCTGCTCAATTTCCTTTGAACCATACTTCTTCCCTGGGAAGGGAAAATACTTCAGCGCGTACTCCAACAACAACGGCAGGTTTGTGTACACCATGCAGGAAGGATCGGACGACTACCAGTATTTTTACCTCAACTGGTATATGCTCCCCAAACTCCTCATGCAGCCCTGCTGGACAGAGCCATTTACGGACCAGGAACAGGGAGACGAGGTTAATATGGACCTGGAGATGATAGTCTCCTACTGCAAGCCAATTATAGGCAATGACGGCAATTTCATAGGCGTCATATCACTTGACATATCACTCAAATGGCTGTCTGAGACAATATCGGCCGTAAAGCCATATCCCAACGCGTACGCCTTCCTGCTTAGCCGCGGCGGCACTTACCTTGTGCACCCGGACCCGGAGAAACTCTTCTATGAGTCCTATTTCACCCCGGGCCTTGTAGATGACCTCACCCCCGAGCAGAAGCAACTTGGAAATGACATGCTTGAATGGAAAGAGGGCATCCGGAGGCTGGAAGTAGCCGGAGACCCCAGTTTTGTCATCTTCAGGCCCATCCTCACAACCGGCTGGAGCCTTGCCATAGTGTGCCCGGAGTCTGATATTTTTGACGGATTCAGGCGCTTCAGGAACACCCTCCTCCTCAGCATCATCCTGGGGCTGGCCCTTATGTTCATGGTGATGTATTTCATCATCCATCGGCAGATAAAACCGCTCCGTAAACTTGCCACACACGCAGAGACCCTGGCTTCCGGAAACCTTGAGGTGGAACTCCCCCATATGGACCGAACAGATGAAGTGGGCGTCCTTAACCGGGCGTTCCGGTATATGCAGGTATCCCTGAGAAAGTACATAGATGAACTCACCACCGCCACGGCAAAGCGTGAGAGGATAGAGGGTGAGCTCCAGATTGCCCGTGACATCCAGATGGGGATGGTACCGCGCATGTTCCCCGCTTTCCCGGACAGGGAGGACATTGACCTTTATGCATCCATGTCCCCCGCCAAGGAAGTGGGAGGAGACCTCTACGACTATTTCATAAAGGACGACTATCTGTACTTCGCAGTGGCCGATGTCAGCGGCAAGGGCGTTCCCGCAAGCCTTTTCATGGCAGTTGTGAGGAACCTATTCCGAGTTGTAGGGTCAGTGGGGCTGCCTCCGGAAGAGATAGCCCGCCAGATCAATAATACCGTGTCTGAGGATAATGAGCAGCTGATGTTCATCACCATGTTCATCGGCCGGATAAACCTCAAGGACGGAAGCCTCAGCTTCTGCAACTGCGGCCATAATCCTCCCGTGCTCCTTAAGGGCTCGCCGGCATTTATGGACTGCGAGCCCAACGTGCCACTTGGAATAGCCCCCGGATTTGAATTCAAGGGACAGAGTATTGAATGTTTCCGCGGTACTCCCATCCTCCTTTACACTGACGGCCTCAATGAAGCGGAGAATTCCGCCCACGAGGAACTTGGCAATGACCGCCTCATCCAGAGCCTTGCGGCCAATCCTTTCAAGGATGCGGAGAGTACAATCGGCATGCTCAAGGAGGTTGTTGCAGCACATGTGGGAGACGCCGAACAAAGCGACGACCTTACACTTCTTTGCATAAAAATCAAATAATGAAACGCTTCCTGATTGCCTTAGTTGCCCTTTTTGGTATTGTAACCTGCGGGCCCGCCAAACCATCTTTAAAGGAAAGGCTTGACGCCGCCGTAGATTCCACCATGGCCGCCATGACCACCCGGGAGAAGGTGTGGCAGCTTTTCACTGTCGGGACCCATGAGCTTCAGGACAGCCTTTATCCGGTTGGAGGAGTCATCCTATTTGCCTATGACATAAAGGATTCGGCCCAGCTTGTCAATCTCACGGACAGCCTCCACGCCCTTCCGGGGAGCCCGCTCATTTCTATTGACGAAGAAGGCGGAAGGGTAGCGCGTATCGGCCGGAACAAGGCCTTCAACGTGCCAAAGATTCCTCCCATGAGCCAGGCGCGTGGCCCGGAGGATGCGTATGCTTACGGCAATGGTATCGGCCGGTATCTTTCGCTTTACGGGATAGACATTGACTTTGCGCCCGTGGCCGATGTAAACACTAATCCGCTTAACCCGGTCATTGGCGACAGAGCTTTTTCCGATGATCCTTCTGATGCCGCGGAAAAGGTGGTACAATACCTCCAGGGCCTGTCTGATGCCGGTATTTATGGCTGCATCAAGCACTTCCCCGGCCACGGAGACACCCAGACAGACTCCCATTTTGGCTATGCCCAGAGCCTCAAGACCTGGGAGGAACTGCTTTCCTGCGAGATGATTCCCTTCAAGGCCGGGATAGAGGCCGGGACGCCCCTTGTGATGACGGCGCATATTGCCGTACCTTCCGTAACCGGTTCGGAGGTGCCGTCAACGTTGTCTCCGCTCATGCTCACGGAAAAGCTTCGCGGAGAGCTTGGATATAACGGCATCATCATCACGGATGCCCTGAGGATGGGTGCGATTGCAAAAGAGTACCCTTCCGGGGAAGCCGCTGCTTTAGCCTTCATTGCCGGGGCCGATATCCTCCTTCTGCCTGAGAATCCCCTTGAAGCCTTCAACGGGGTTATGGCGGCCGTAGAGGACGGCAGAATCACGGAGGAGCGCCTGGACGCAAGCGTCCGCCGCATACTTGAGATAAAACTATCAAAATCCATAAACTGATATGTCAGAAAAACTTTTCAGGGTCGAGAGTGACCTTATCGGTGAACTTCAGGTTCCCGCTGATGCGTATTACGGTGTCCAGACCCAGCGCGCCATCAACAATTACAAGATCTCCAACACGCACATGTGCGACTACCCGGAGTACATAATTGCCATTGCCTATGTAAAGATGGCCGCAGCTGAGGCAAACGCCCGCCTGGGCGTGCTTGACCGTGGGATTGCCGATGCAATTGTTGCTGCCTGCAAGGAGATTGTGGGTGGTAAGTTCTGGGACCAGTTCCCCGTGGACATGATGCAGGGCGGCGCAGGTACTTCCGTAAATATGAATGCCAACGAGGTTATTGCAAACCGTGCCCTGGAACTTATGGGCCACAAGAAGGGAGAATATCAGTTCTGCTCCCCCAATGACCACGTGAACTGCGCCCAGTCCACCAACGACGCCTATCCTACGGCTTTCCGCTATACCTTCGTGCGCATGAACCGCAACCTGGTGAAGGCCCTGGAAGATCTGATTGAGGCTTTCCGCGCCAAGGGAGATGAGTTTGCGAGCGTTCTAAAGATGGGCCGCACACAGCTTCAGGATGCCGTTCCCATGACCTCCGGCCAGGAATTCCACGCCTTTGCAACAAACCTCAAGGAAGAGCTTGCAAACCTTGAGAGGAATGTGGTTCTCCTGAAGGAGATCAATATGGGCGGAACCGCAATCGGCACCGGCCTCAACGCCGTTCCCGGCTTTGCGGAGCTCTGCACTTCCCTCATGAGCGAGTTCACTGGTGATAAGTTTGAAGTGGCCGAAGACCTTGTGGAGGCAACCCCCGATACCGGCGCTTATGTGAGTTACTCCGCGGCTTTGAAAAGGCTTGCCGTGAAGCTTTCCAAGATTTGCAATGACCTCAGGCTCATGGCTTCCGGTCCCCGCTGCGGCCTGCACGAGATCAATCTCCCCGCCATGGCTCCCGGCTCATCCATCATGCCCGGCAAGGTGAACCCCGTTATCCCGGAAGTCACCAACCAGGTGTGCTTCAAGGTAATCGGCAATGATACCACCGTGGCCTTTGCCGCCGAGGCCGGCCAGTTGCAACTCAACGTTATGGAGCCCGTCATCGCAGAGTCCATCCTTGAAAGCCAGACCTGGCTCACCAACGCAATGAACACCCTGCGTGAGAAGTGCATCGTGGGCATCACCGTGAATGCAGATCACTGCTATGAGATGGTGAAGAACTCTATCGGCATTGTTACCGCCCTGAATCCCTACATCGGCTACAAGGCTTCCACCAAGGTTGCCAAGGAAGCCCTTGAGACCGGCGGCAGCGTGTATGACCTTGTGCTGGAGCACGGCCTTATGACCAAGGAGAAGCTTGACGAAGCCCTGGATCCCGCCGCCATGACCCGGCCGCACGAACTTCTGAAATAGCTGTATTTCAGCACTTTAGCAGTATAGCGGTGCACCGTACGGTGCACCGCTATACTGTCAATGGCAGCAACAATCCAGGCCGGTGGCCAGCCGGGGACACAAAAAAGGCCGATTTTGTGCCACGCGGCGGTCTCGAGACCAGCTGGAGGAACAAAAAGGGCCGATTTTGTTGCGCCCGCCGGCCTCAGCTATCGGAGGCGCCATCCACAAACTCTGCCGGCATTGGAATCCTTCCGT
>CACXNH010000132.1 GCA_902768955.1 uncultured Bacteroidia bacterium
AGATGGTCCGGGTATATATGGCTCCGTTCTTTCCAGGGCGAGTACATTGACAATTAATTTGAGCGTCCGGCAGATTTTCCGTATATTTGAATGCTAATCCAAAGCCGATGAGACGATATCTGATTGGAATACTCCTTCTGCTCCTTTGCGCCTTTGGCGCCTGCACCCGGCAGGACCCTGTGCCGTCCCAGCCCGTGCTTCAGGACGGCGAGTGGACAGGAACCGGTGAGGGAAGAAGCGGAACCATCCTTATTAAAATGACTGTCCGGGATCACAGGATAACGGAGATAGTGGTGGTAAGCCAGTCGGAGTCCTCCTTTGCCCAGGAAGCCATCAGGGAGATGATTTCCCGGGCCATTCTGAAGCAGGCCCTTCTTGGAGATGTGGACGCAGTGTCAGGGGCAACCCTCACCAGTAACGGCGTGATAGAAGCCGTCAACATGGCCATCCGTGCGGCCCTGGGGCAGGGTGATTCCGGGAAGACGGCCTACAGGGACGGAAGCTGCGACATCGTTGTGGTGGGTGCCGGGGGAGCTGGGCTCTCCGCTGCCGTTGAGGCGGCATCGGGCGGAAATCTCCGCATCATAGTCCTGGAAAAGCAGGGTATTCTTGGCGGGAACACCAACTACTCCACTGGAGGTATCAATGCGGCCGGTACGGAGGCTCAGCGGTCGCTTGGCATCACCGACACCCCGGACCTTTTCTATGAGGATACGATGAAAGGTGGCAGGCAGAAGAATATCCCCACGCTTGTGAGGAGCCTTGTAGACCACGCCGCCGCCACCATTGCCTGGCTGTCCTCGCTAGGGGCCGATCTAAGCGATGTGGGCCTTATGGGCGGGAGCAGCGTCAGGCGGACGCATCGGCCCAAGGGTGGCACTGCCATCGGCCCTCACCTTATGAAGGTTCTAAAGGAGGCATCGGCCAAGTCCAATGTGGAGATCCGAACGTCAAATAAGGTTGTGGGACTTCTTACGGACAACGGGGCCGTCACCGGCGTGAAGGTGGAGGATGCCAGCGGCAATACTTATCGCCTCAGCGCTAAGGCTGTGGTGATAGCAACCGGCGGGTTCGGAGCCAACCTTCAGATGGTCACCAGTTACCAGCCGTCCCTGTCCGGCTTTGCCACCCTCAACCATCCCGGGGCCACCGGCGATGCCTTCTCTTGGCTTGCCGACGTTGGTGGAAGCACCATCCATATGGAATATATCCAGATACATCCCACGGCAGAGGCCGATAACCATATCCTCATCACCGAGGCTGTCCGCGGAAACGGGGCCATCCTGGTGAACCGGGCCGGAAACAGGTTCGTGAACGAGATGGATACACGCGACGTCGTATCGGCCGCCATCCTCAGGCAGGAGGGAGGCGATGCCTTCCTGGTGTTTGACCAAAGTGTCCGCAGTTCACTCTCGTCCATAGAGACATACGCCAATCAGCATCTTCTGACGGAGGGTAAGGATATCGGGGAACTGGCCTCCAGGGCGGGTCTTCCTTCATCGGCCTTCTCCGCCACAATGGACCGTTACGCCGCCTTCCAGAAGGCAGGCACGGATGATGACTTCGGCCGCACCGGCACGCAGATGACATCCCCGCTCCAGACTCCGCCCTTCTACGCCATCCGCATAAAACCGGCCATCCACCATACCATGGGCGGAATCAAGGTTGATGCCGATATGCACGTCCTGCGGGCCGATGATTCTCCCGTTCCCGGCCTTTATGCCGCCGGAGAGGTGACCGGAGGCCTCCACGGGGCCAACCGTCTTGGCGGAAACGGCGTGGCCGACATAGTGGTCAACGGTAAAATAGCCGGGCAAAAGGCTGCAGAGTATGCAAAATAGGAATTTGCTGTTTCCATCCTGATTTTAGACCATTTTCCCGGACGGTAGGGTGGTTTCATGGTTCCCATCCTGATTATGGGCCGTTTTTCAGGATGGCAAGGTGGTTTCAGGGTTCCCGTCCTGATTTTGGGCCGTTTTCCCGGATGGGATGTTTATCTAAAGGATTTTCCGTATATTTGAATGTTAATCCAATCAGAATGAAACGAATCCTTCTCATCCTCGCGGCCGTCCTTACGGTCCTTTCCTGCGGACAGCGTGGCGGCAAGGCCCCGGCCGTTGTACCTTCCGAGTATCAATCAAGCAATCAAGACAATATGCAAAGAGTCCGTGATTTCCTGCACAAGACCGGATATTATTTCCTCGCCACCGTTGACGGTGACCAGCCCCAGGTGCGTCCCTTCGGCACCGCCGAGATCATCGAGGGCAAGCTCTACATCCAGACGGGACACGTCAAGAACGTGGCCAGGCAGATAGAGGCTAACCCGAAGGTCGCCATCTGCGCCTTCGATGCCGAAGGAGGGGAGTGGATCCGAATTACGGCCACCCTGGTGGAGGACCCCCGCGTGGAGATAAAGAAAGCCATGCTGGACGCCAACCCCGGACTCCGCAATATGTATGACGAGAATGACGGCAACACGGCCGTCTACTTCCTCAAGGACGCCAAGGCCACCATCAGCGCCTTCACCCACGAACCCATAGAGATAGATTTCTAGGGGATGCAAAATAGGAAAAAGAAAAGACCCAATCCTTACAAGGAGGCCAACGAAGCGTTCCTCCAGGTGAAAGCCCAGGAGGAAGGGATTGTCGTCCTCGATAACGGTGTAATGTACCGCGTCCTGGAAGAGGGGCACGGCACCAAAAAGCCAACGCCCCGCAGCATCGTCTATGTCCACTATACAGGAAGGCTCATAGACGGAACCGTCTTTGACACCACGGAAGGGGAGCAGCTCCCCGCGCTCTTCATGGTTGGGGACCTCATCATGGGCTGGCAGATAGTCCTCACCCGTATGCGTGAAGGTGACAAGTGGGAGGTCTATATCCCCGCCAAGTGGGGCTACGGAGCCACTAAGATAGATGACATCCCGGCCCACAGCACCCTGGTCTTCACACTGGAACTTGTAAAGATTGAACGATGAGTTTATGGTAACCATCGCTATCATAATCCTCACCGTGGCCATAAGCCTTCTGTGCTTCTATGGCGGCCTGGACCTTGACAAGCTGAAGTTCAGCGCCCACGATGTATGGCACCGCAGGAAGTGGTGGCAGCTTGTGACCTACGGGTTCGTCCACGGCGGATGGGGCCACCTCTTCTTCAATATGCTCACCCTGTATTTCTTCGGCAGGGTAGTGGAACAGTACTTCGCTGCCGTCTGGGGTGAGCCCCTCGGGCAGATACTCTATGTGGTCCTCTATCTGACGGCCATCATCGTGTCCTCCCTCTGGGACCTCTTCAAGTACAGGGACGACTGGAGCTACAGCGCTGTGGGTGCGTCGGGAGCGGTATCGGCCATCCTGTTTGCAAGCATCCTCTTCGAGCCGAAGATGGGGATATACATCTACCTCATTCCCATCCCGGTGCCGGGGTATGTCTTCGCGCCGCTATACCTCCTGTACTGCTGGTATATGGCAAGGCGCAACGCCGACAACATCGGCCATACGGCACACTTCTGGGGGGCGGTCTACGGGCTGGTGTTCCCGCTGCTTCTCCGCCCTGACATCCTGCAGCATTTCCTTCACCAACTCGGAATATGAAAAAGGCATTAAGAATCATCGGTATAGTCCTCCTTGCGGTGCTCGTGGCCGCGGGAGTGTTTCTCTTTCTTGAAAAGCGAAGGACCGGAAAGGACCCCCGGGTCAGTTCCGGCACTCTGGAGTTCCATAAGGATTTCCCGTCCGGGTACGTGACACCGAGGACCGTCTCCGTATGGTTACCGGACGGATACAGGGCAGGGGAGGAGTGCTGTGTCCTCTACATGCACGACGGCCAGATGCTCTTCGATTCCACCACCACCTGGAACCGCCAGGAGTGGAAGGTGGACGAGGTGCTGGGAAGACTGATGGCCGATGGCTCCGTGAAGCGGACAATCGTTGTCGGCATAGACAACACTCCAGATAGGCTCCGGGAACTCCTTCCGGGGAAGATTCAGTCCTATATGGACGAGGACGACATTGAGGACCCCGCCTACGCCCTTGGGGACAGCTACCTGAAGTTCGTCACCGAGGAGGTGAAGCCCTTCATTGACTCCCTCTACCGGCCCCTCACGGACAGGGAGCACACCTTCATCGCCGGATCCAGCATGGGAGGGCTCATCTCCCTGTATGCCCTCTGCGAGTACCCTGAAGTGTTCGGGGGAGCCGCCTGCCTGTCCTCACATATCTCCATAGCCTACCTCAAGGACTTCACTGATGACAGCGATGCTGCGGCGGATGCCTTCCTCAGGTATGTCTCAGACAGGATGCCGGACAGGGAGACCACACGTCTCTATATGGACTACGGGAAAGCGGGCTATGATGCCGCCTACGGACCCTATCAGGAAAGGATGGATTCACTCTTCCGCTCCAGGGGATGGGACGAGGACCACTACAGGAGCCTTGCCTTCGAGGGACATGACCACAAGGAGTCCTTCTGGGCCCAGAGGCTGCCTGGTGCATTGAAGTTCACTCTTTACGGGGATTGAGTTGTTCTTGTTTCGACGTTCATCCGTTCGAGTACATATAGACAAAAGCTCATTTTTCGTGTGATAGCATTATCCGTCCTTAAATCTTTCCCTTATTCTTTGCCTTGAGAATTCGCTTTGCTATGTCCTTGCCAAGGCTTTGAAATCCGTCACCCATAAGGTTCATAAATGAGCCATACATACCACCGTTTCCGCTCAGGTTGGTAAATGTAGCGACTCCTGAAGGGGTGATAAGCTTAGCATCTGCATATACATGGCCACTGGTGCTAACAGACTTGACAATGAAAACAAATTGATACTCTTTCCCTTCCGTTTTTGTGCTAAAATATATCCGATGCCCGTAGTCCTCGCTTACGTCATTCGCCTCGTTTACACATCTCGCCACGGCATCATGAAACTCAGTTTTCAGTTCCGGGTTAACGTCGCAGCGGTCCTCGTAGGATAATCCGCCAAAAGTGGCGTTTTCTACCTCAAATGAAACGCCAATGACAGTATTATTGGGGACTTTAATTCCATTCCAGTTAACCGTTGTGGACGGAGGGTAATCATTTTGTGCAAAGGCGTTGAAAGTTCCGAATATGCAGATGAAGAGTAAAAGTAATCTTTTCATAGTAAATAGATTTAAAAGCTCAATTTTCGTGTCCACAAAATGAGAACAGTACAAAGGGGAGACAAATTTATTTCTATAACTTAACTTTTAGATTTGTACCATCGTTCTGGAAGGATATATCCGACGGTGGTGCGAACTATTCCCGTTCATAGATTCCATATCTAAGCCTTCGTATAA
>CACXNH010000133.1 GCA_902768955.1 uncultured Bacteroidia bacterium
AACAGGGACAGGACTACTTTTGCATTGGTGAAGCTGGGGTCTTCCTTATAGGCTTTCTTGAGGTAGAGGGGAAGCACGTGGGAAATCCAGCCGGAGCAGTGGATGATTTCCGGTGCCCAGCGCAGCTTCTTCACCGTTTCAAGGACGCCGCGGGCAAAGAAGATGGCCCTTTCCCCGTTATCCGGGAAAAAGAGGCCGTTGTCGTCCCGGTAGATGTGTTTGCGGCGGAAATAATCCTCATTGTCTATGAAGTACACCTGTATCCTTGCGGTCGATATTGACGCCACCTTGATTACAAGGGGCCGGTCTACGTCCGATATGATGATATTCATCCCGGACAGGCGTATGACCTCGTGGAGCTGGTTCTTGCGCTCATTGATGCAGCCGTAGCGCGGCATGAACGCACGGATTTCATTCTTTCTCTCCTGTATGGCCTGCGGCAGTTCACGGCATAGGGAAGCAATGTGACCTTCCGGCAGATAGGGGAACATCTCCGAGTTTACAAACAGTATCTTCTTTGCAGAATCACCCATCGTAACAGTGTTTTAACTTACAAAGTTACTAATTTTTTTTGACTTTTTCCGCGGTTTGGCGTAACTTTGGGGCGAAAATGGCCTGTTATGTCCAAGTATAAGAGCAACGTAACCATGCGCAGACGCCTTGTGAGCGCCTGGATTTCAACCGTAATCAGCCTGTCCCTTGTGCTGCTGCTGGTTGGCGTGGGTACTCTGCTTCTTGTAAACGCCAGGGCCGTCACGGATTATTTCAAGGAGAACATGCAGGTGTCCGTGCTCCTTAAGGAGCAGGTCACAGAGGAAGAAGGCCTGGCCTACGAATCCAGGATATCGGCCCTTCCGGGCGTACGCACAACGCGTTTTGTTTCAAGGGAAGAGGGCGTAGAGGAGATGTCGGAGCTCCTTGGCCGGGACTTCCTGGACGTATTCGAGACAGCACCGGTGCCCGTTTCCATTGACGTGAGCCTTGAAGCCGCTTATGTGCAGGCAGATTCCCTCAAGATGATGAGGGAGATTCTCTCTGAATCCCCCCTCGTGGAGGAAGTGAATTACCAGACATCCCTGGTGGATGCCCTCAACGCAAACCTTGCCAGGATATCATTAGGCCTGGCTGTGCTGGTGGGGCTGCTCCTTTTCATATCCTTTGTGCTCATATCAAACGTGGTGCGCCTGGAGCTTTTCTCGCGCCGTTTTTCAATACACACAATGCATCTTGTGGGGGCCACCAAAGGTTATATCCGCGCCCCGTTTGTGGGCAGGGCCGCCCTCCAGGGGCTGTTTGCGGCACTCCTTGCAATAATCTTTCTCATAGGGATGCTCTTCGTGCTCAAGGATGAGTTTGCCCAGATGTTCTCCATCTTCACCCTTGACTCGCTCCTCATAACCATGGGAGTTATGGTGGCGGCAGGCGTCCTGATCTGTGCCACCAGCACTTTCTTTGTTGTGGGCCGCCTTGTGGGCTACAACAGGGATCAACTCTACGCATATTGATTTATGGATAACAAAGATAAGATGGCCACATCGGCCAAAGGACTTAAACTGATGATTGCGGGGCTCATTGTGATGGCCTCCGGCTTCCTGCTTTTGAGCGGCGGCGGCTCCGATGACCCTCAGGTATTCAACTACGCAATGTTCGACTTCCGCCGCCTTGTTGCCGCACCCCTTGTGATTGTGGCGGGCATAGTGCTGGAAGTAATAGCAATAATGGGAAAATTTGGAAAATAGTATGGAGTGGTGGCAAGCGATAATTTTAGGTATAGTTCAGGGACTTACTGAATTCCTTCCGGTGTCCTCCAGCGGGCACCTTATGATATTCAAGGAAATCCTAGGGGCCGATACTGAAGGCTTCCTTGATTTCACCGTGGCGGTGCACTTTGCAACCGTCCTTGCGACAATCGTTGTGTTCTGGAGCGTTATAGTGAACCTTTTCAAGGGCTTTTTCAAGTTCAAGTACAACGATGAGACGGACTATGTATGCAAGATCCTGGTCTCTCTCATCCCTGTTGCCCTTGTGGGCTTCCTGTTCAAGGATCAGGTAGAGGCCCTCTTCGGGAGTTCGCTCCGCAATGTGGGTATCGGCCTGTGCATCACGGCGGCCCTTCTGTGGATCTCCGACAGCGCCGGAAAGCGCTTCAAGGTGCCTGTGGCAAAGGATACGCGTAACGGCATTTCCTACTGGCAGGCATTTGTGGTGGGCATAGCCCAGGCCTTTGCCGTGGCTCCGGGAATCTCCCGCAGCGGCAGCACAATTGCTACCGGCCTTCTGTGCGGTGTAAAGCGTGAGGCCATGGCCCAGTTCTCCTTCCTGATGGTGCTTATCCCCATCATCGGGGAGCAGTGCCTGGACCTTCTCAAGGTAGCAATGGGCTCCGAGACTTTTGGCGCGGGCGTCGGTTCCATACCCCTTGTCCTTGGATTTATATCGGCCTTTATCAGCGGCCTGTTCGCGTGCAAGGTGATGATAGCGATGGTGAAGAAGGCCAAGCTCCTGTGGTTTGCTCTCTACTGCCTTGTTGTGGCTGCGCTCATATTCATCCTTGCATAATGAAAAACCTCACGTATTTTGTGTCAGATGTCCATCTGGGCCTCCGCCTGCCGGAAGCCCCGGAGAGGGAGAGACGTTTTGTGGAGTTCCTGAGGAGTATACCTGTGGATAAGACGGAGGCGCTCTATATGCTTGGCGACATCTGGGATTTCTGGTATGAGTACAAGGATGTGGTCCCCAAGGGTTACGCCCAGGTGTTTGCCGCTCTCCTTGACCTTATGGCGGCAGGCGTGAAGGTGTATTTCATTGAAGGTAATCACGACCAATGGAGCTACGGGTATTTCTCCGAGCTTGGCATGACCTGCCCAAAGGTTCAGCCTTATTATACTGAGATTGGCGGGAAACGCTTCTGCCTTGGCCACGGGGATATGCTGGGGGATGTTCCTCCTAAGTACAGAAGAATCCAGTGGATGTTCCACAACAAACTGTTCAGGACCATGTTCTCTGCCCTTCATCCGCGTATCGGCATAGGCTGGGGAAAAACCTGGAGTCGCGCCTCCCGCACCCATAAGCCGGCACCCAAGTATGTCTTTACCGGGGAGGATGAGCCGCTGTACAGGTGGTGCAAGGCCTGCCGGGAGAAGGTGGATTTCTTTGTCTTCGGCCATTATCACACCGCCTGGGACATCCCGGTAGGGGATTCCCGCCTCATGGTTATGGCAGATTGGAAAGAGCCCAACTGGATAGTTTTCGACGCTTCCACCGGGGAACTCCGTGCCTGTTCCTAAGCCTTATTTGTCAAAATTTATCTGGCCGATATCGGCCACGGGAGGATCCTCCCAGAATACGGACCAGTAAAGGGCCGGGAATTCACCTGCCTTCCAGGCCTGGACCAGGAGTTCGGTGTCGGCATCGGCCCCGTTGGGGTCATAGGTGCTTTTCAGATCGTTCTCGAAGAGTTTTGCGATGGCCTGCCAGAAACCCGCAGCGGCGCCGTTCTTGTACTCCTTTATTATTTCATAGGAGGACATTCCCGTTTCACGGTCTATCAACTTCATCATAAGGGCACCGTCGTAGATGGTCATCTTGCGGAATATGCCCTCATAACTCTTGAACAGCTGTTTCTGGATGTCCTTTATATAGCGGTCCTTCTTGACGGCGTTCATGTTGTTTGCCTTTATGACGCTGTCTGCGCTGGCTACGATAGGGCCGGCGGCCTCGGCGTAGGGATATACGCGTGCAAAGCGGTAGACAAGCTTATAGTAGTCTTTCCACTGCTTTTCAGTTGTGCCCTTGCGGCGGCTCACTATCCAGATGGGGCGTAGCTTGTCATAATAAGTGGTGTCACCGTTCTCCACCACCATTCTCAAGTACTCTCCCTGCCGGGGGGCCTCGCTCTGCTCACGGATGGCCTGGGCGCGGCTCATCGCCTCACGCTGATCCTGGGCCCGCTGCATAGCCCTCTGTACGTGCCCCTGCGCTCCCGCCGTCAGAGACAGCGTGATAAAAGTAATGACAAGGGCCGATATTTTTGCGATTTTCATCATGGCAAAGTTAGTGTTTTGCAAATTGTTTGCCAAATGTAAAATAGGGAGATCCCTCGGCTTCGCTCGGGATGACAGAACCAAATGTCGAAAACTGAGTGAACTTTTTATCAACAATGTGCATAAGTGATTGATATTACGCACATTTACTGTCAAAAACCGCGGTAGAAAAATCTGAAAAAACCATCAAAATAATTTGGTGATTCGGATTTTTTTTGTAACTTTGCAATCCCGAAATTGGAGCAAAAAGCACCCAACCAGCTGAGTTTCAATGAGTTAGGGATTAAAAAGGAAATTTTAAAACATTACAGAAAATGTTACAGCCTAAAAGAACAAAATTCAGAAGGGAACAGAAAAACCGCATGAAGGGCAATTCCGGTCGTGGAAACCAGCTCGCATTCGGCTCTTTCGGCCTTAAGAACCTTGAGAATTGCTGGCTCACTGCCCAGCAGATTGAGGCAGCCCGTCAGGCCATTTCCCGTAGGATGAACCGTGAAGGTCAGATCTGGATCCGTGTCTTCCCTGTGAAGCCGTTCACTGCAAAGCCGCTCGATACCCGTATGGGTAAGGGTAAGGGTGACCCTCAGGGTTTCGTTGCTCCTATCACCCCCGGTCGTATCCTCTTCGAGGCAGAGGGCGTATCCCTCGCAGTTGCAAAAGAGGCAATGCGTCTTGCAGCCAACAAACTTCCCGTCGCAACCAAATTCGTGGTCCGCAGGGATTATGTAGAAGAATAATTAACGGAGATTAGGAAAATGAAAGTATCTGAAGTACGTGAAATGTCAGTCGCAGATCTTCGCGACCGCATCGAGGTGGAGAAGAATAATCTCGACACCATGAAACTCAATCACGCGATCTCTCCGCTGGAGGATACCTCCAAGATTCGCAAGACCCGTCAGGATATCGCTCGCATGATCACCATCCTGGCAGAAAAAGAAAAGCAGAACTAATTAATAAGGCAGACTTATGGAAAGAAATCTTCGTAAGGAAAGGGTCGGCATCGTGGTGTCCAACAAGATGGACAAGACCATCGTGGTTGCAGTAGAAACCCATGAGAAGCACCCCATTTACGGCAAGTTCGTAAAGAAGACCACCAAGTTTGTTGCAGAGGACGCTAACAACGAATGCTCCGAGGGCGATACAGTCCGCATCATGGAGACCCGTCCCCTGAGCAAGACCAAGAAGTGGAGATTAGTTGAAATCGTAGAAAAAGTCAAGTAATTATGATACAGCAGGAATCAC
>CACXNH010000134.1 GCA_902768955.1 uncultured Bacteroidia bacterium
CAGGGGGTGCTAAAACTTGACTAAGACCGCCAAACTCACCCCAGCCAGCCGTTACGGAGCAGCACCTGCGCTATCTGGACGGCGTTTGTGGCAGCGCCCTTGCGGATGTTGTCACTGACGCACCAGAGGTTCAGGCCATTCTCCACGGAAGTGTCACGGCGAATGCGGCCCACAAAGACTTCATCCTTCTCCCAGGCCGTGATGGGCATAGGGTAGAGGTTGTTTGAAGGGTCGTCCTGGATCACAACGCCGGGCATATCGGCCATAAGTTTTACGGCATCCGTCAGTTCAAATGGCCGACGGAACTCCAGATTCACGCTCTCCGAATGCCCGCCCTTTACGGGGACGCGGACGGTGGTGGCGGAAACGGCAATGGAAGGGTCCCGGAGGATCTTCCTGGTTTCATTCACCATTTTCATCTCCTCCTTTGTATAGCCGTCGGGGAGGAAGGAATCTATGTGCGGAAGTACGTTCAGGAATATCCGGTGAGGGAATTTGGTGCCTGTGCCGCCGGCCATCTCGGCCTCAAGCTGCTCAATGCCTTTCTGACCGGCGCCGGTGACGCTCTGATAGGTGCTTACCACTATGCGCTTGATGCCGTAGGCCTTGTGGAGCGGCGCCAGAGGCAGCACCATCTGGATGGTGGAGCAGTTGGGGTTGGCTATGATGTAATCCTCCTTGGTCAGGACATCGGCATTAATCTCCGGCACCACCAGCGGCACGGAAGGGTCCATACGCCAGTAGGAGGAGTTGTCCACCACATAGCACCCGACCTCCGCAAAACGCGGCGCCAGCTGGGCCGATACAGCCCCTCCGGCAGAGAAAATGGCAAGGGCGGGCCTCCTGGCGATGGCGTCACTGGCACTTAAAACCGGCCATTCCTGGCCTTTGAACACCACTTTTTTCCCCCAAGAACGCTCCGACGCAACCGGCAACAACTCCGTCACCGGAAACGCGCGTTCCTCCAAAACCTGCAACATCTTTGAGCCCACAAGGCCTGTTGCGCCTACTACTGCTACAATCATTTTCTAATACTTTTGAGATCCTTCGTCGCTGCGCTCCTCAGGATGACAATGCCGCGATACTCTCCTTGTCACAATGTCGCGATACTCTCCTTGTCATAATGTCGCGATACTATCCTTGTCATAATGTCGCGATACTCTCCTTGTCATAATGTCGCGATACTCTCCTTGTCATAATGTCGCGATACTCTCCTTGTCATTCTGAGCGAAGCGAAGAATCTTTATCTTAACAAATCTTCCAGGTGAATACTGCCTTCAGTCTTGGAGTCACGGTACTTCACTATCACAGGGCAGTAAAGGTGTACGCCGCTCTCAAGGGGCTTGCCGCCGCGGACGATGGGCTTTGAGCCGCTCACAACCACAGCGCCGGCGGGAACCACTATGCGGCCATCGGCATTTCTCTTGATGAACTCATCTTTTGTAGCATCGTAGATGGCTGTGGATGAAGTGATTATGACGCCGGAAGCAATCACTGCGCCCTCCTGGACTATTGTGCCCTCGTAGATGCCGCAGTTGCCGCCGATGAACGCGCCGTCCTCGATGATTGTGGGAAGCGCGCCGGCGGGTTCAAGCACGCCTCCAATCTGCGTGGAGGCCGATATATGGATGTGCTTTCCCACCTGGGCGCAGGACCCGATGGTGACGTGGCTGTCAACCATTGTGCCTTCGTCCACATAGGCGCCTACGTTGACATAGGCGGGAGGCATAATGATGGTGCCGGTAGCCATATACGCGCCGCGGCGGACGGACGTGCCGCCGGGGACTATACGGACGCCGTCACTGGCCTTGAACTGCCTTACCGGGAAGGTGTCCTTGTCAAAGAACGGGAACTGGCCCTGGGACATTTCCTTGATGGCGCCAAGGCGGAAGCCGGCAAGGATGATCTCTTTCACCTCACGGTTTACCTGCCAGACGCCGTCTATTTTTTGTGCCACGCGGACTTCACCCTTTTCAAGGGCGTCCATAAGGGCGTTGAATTGCTGAAGGGTGACTTCCATTAGAAAAGTTCTTTCAGGGTTTGCTGTAAAAGGGCTTCGGTTGCCTCCGTAGCCTTAACCAGGGGCAGCCTGAGGCTGTTTTCCATAAGACCCAGCTGGGCCATTGCGGCCTTGGCGGGGATGGGGTTGGGCTCCACGAAGAGCGCCTTGAAAAGGGGCTTCAGGCGGGCGTCCATCCTTGCGGCCTCCTCAATCTTACCGGCCTCCAGGGCGTGGATGAAATCGGCCATAGCGGAAGGGAAAACGTTTGAGGCCACGGAGATGACGCCATCGGCCCCCTGCTTCATGAGCTCAAGGGTGTCTTCGTCGTTGCCGGAAAGGAGGCGGAATCCCTCAGGGCGGCCTGCCATAATCTTGAGGCTCTGCTCTATCTTGCCGGAGGCTTCCTTTATGCCGATGATATTTGGCACGTCCTTGGCCAGGGCCAACACGGTTTCAGGCTCAATGTTGGAACCCGTGCGGCCGGGAACGTTGTACAGCACGATGGGCTTTTCCGTTGCCCCTGCCACGGCCTTGAAATACTCGTACATACCCCTCTGGGGCGGCTTGTTGTAGAAGGGAACAACTACCAGGAAGGCATCGGCATCCTGCAGGAGGCGGATATTGTCCAGTGTGCCCTTCACTGAGTTGGACCCCACGCCGGCCATCACGGGACGGCCTTTTGCGTGCTGAAGCGTCACCTCCAGGACCTGGAGTTTCTCCGATTCAGAGAGGGTGGGAGTTTCTCCTGTGGTCCCAAGGGGAACCAGAAAATCTATGCCGGTTTCTATCTGCCAGTCTACAGTGGCGGCAAAGGACTCATAATCCACTTCCCCGCCCTTGAACGGGGTGAGAAGCGCGGTGCCGCAGCCGTGTAAGTCAAGTGCTTTCATACAAGATACAAAAATACAAAAAATCCCGGGAATAATATGAGTATCGGCAACACAACCCGGACAAAAATTGTTAACTTTGCACCTATGGATTATGAGCGCTTTTTTTCGGCCGATGTTCCCTCGTTCCTGAGGTCTCCCGTACGTGAAATCTTCCGCAAGGTGGATCTCCAGGCCATCTGTTCCTTTGCCGGAGGCTACCCCGCTGCGGTTACTTTCCCCACGGACCAGATCCCTGGCCTGGCTGCCGCCGTCTTGGAAAAATACGGCACCAGGGCACTCCAGTACGGTGCTACGCAGGGCGTTCCGGAACTCCGTGCCGCCATCGCGGCACGCTATGGCGTTCCGGTGTCGCAGGTCCAGATCACCACATCTTCACAGCAGGGCATAGACGTTTGCTCCCGCGTTTTCCTTGACCCCGGAGACATTGTCCTTGCCCAAAGCCCCGTGTACCTTGGCGCCCTGCAGAGTTTCAGGGCGTACAGGGCGGAGGTCCGGGAAATACCTCCGGTGGACCAGGTCCAGGGCGTTTTTGGACCAGGTGCAATTTCAGGTGGTGGACCTGGTCCAGGCACTATGCCCCAGAAGTACCTCAGTGCCACACTCGGTGGACCTGGTCCAGGGGGTAAAAATACACCTAGTCCAAATGAGGGGTGGACCAGGTCCACGGGTGGTAAAGGGGCTTTGAAGTTTATCTACATTATCCCTGATTTCAATAACCCTACGGGTAAGACACTGACTCTGGAGGAAAGGAAAGAGATTGTGGCCCTGGCCAGGGAACTTGATATCCTGATAGTTGAGGACAGCCCGTACCGCGAACTGCGGTATAGCGGTGAATCGCTTCCAACCATCCGTGAACTGGCTCCGGAGCGCACGCTCCACCTTGGGAGTTTCTCCAAGATCTTTGCGCCAGGGTTCAGGCTGGGATGGATTATCGGCCCGGAACCGCTTTTGGAGCAGATTTATGTGTGCAAACAGTGCCTTGACCTTTGCCCGCCGGTGCTGGACCAGTATATGGCCTGCGAGTTCCTCACATCCGGCGCGCTGGATGCCAATCTGGTTAAGACCATAGCAGAATACAAACGCCGCAGGGACCTTATGCTGGGCCTCCTTGAGAAGTATATGCCCGCAGGGACATCCTGGACGCACCCGGACGGCGGCCTTTTCCTCTGGCTCACGCTTCCGGAAAGCATTGACACCGTGGCGCTTTACGACGAAGCCCTATCGGCCGGAGTGGCCTACGTTGCCGGCTCCTTCTTCTACCCTGACGGCAGCCACCGCAACACTATGCGCCTCAACTTCTCCTTCATAGAGGAGTCCAAGATGGAGCCGGGGATAAAGATCCTCTCTTCCCTCCTGGCCGATAAGTGCCTGAAACACACAGACTTATAAGTATAGCGGTGCACCTGCAAGTGCACCCCTAAAATAGCAACTTGTTGAATGACAACCATTTACGCGCCAACGCCATACTTATTCACCGGAGCAGGTAACAACTTTGTGGTCTTTGACGGCCGGGAAGGCGGTATGGAGGAGTACCGTCAGCCGGACCGTATCCAGGCTCTTTGCCGGGAATACCGCACGGACGGCCTGATGATCCTCACCGAGGCCCCGGGCCAGGACTTCGGGATGGAGTTCTACAACCCCGACGGCTCCGGCGGAATGATGTGCGGCAACGGAGGCCGATGCATAGTTGCCTTTGCCGATTACCTTGGCCTGAAACCAGCCTCAGAGGACGGCACGTGGCATTTTCTTGCCCCGGACGGACAGCACACCGCGACGATTTTGGAGGGAAGTCATGTCTCCGGACCCATGGCTACCCTCGGCCGTGTAAGAGGGAGGGGCCCGCAGCCGGAGGCTGTGGGAGGGGTCGCGAAGCGACGGTCAGGAGATATGACTTCCCTCCAAAAATGGACTGTGCGCCTTAAAATGATTGATGTCAAGGGCATAAGCAAGACCAAGAACGGCTATTTCCTCAACACGGGAACAAGGCACTACGTGGAGTTCAGGGACAATGTTGACGCCATTGACATAGAGCCTGAGGCCAAGCCCATCAGATGGGCCGATGAATTCCAGCCTGAAGGCACCAACGTGAACTTTGTGGAAGCCAGAAAAGAAGGCCTAAAAGTCCGAACCTTTGAGAAAGGCGTTGAGGGCGAAACCCTTGCCTGCGGCACGGGCCTCACGGCCAGCGCTATTGCGGCATACCACCACGGGATCCCCGATCAGGTCGGGGATGACGAAGGAACCGTCGAGGATGACGAAGGAACCGTCGGGGATGACGGAGAGCGTCATGCCCGGCCCCGACCGGGCATCTCCTACCGCCTTCAATGCCGCCGCGGAGACTGGCTGGAAGTTGAATTCACCCC
>CACXNH010000135.1 GCA_902768955.1 uncultured Bacteroidia bacterium
GTGCCAACTTCTGGTACAGGCGCACCCTTGCCCGCCTTTACCTTGCGCAGGGGAAAAAGGCCGATGGAAAGTCCCTCTATGAGTCCCTGGTGAGGGATTTCCCGGACAATCAGTCCCTTCCCTATGAACTCCTTAACGTATATCTCACGGAAAAGGACTTTGACAAGGCGCTTGGCGCCCTTGAGGAGATAGAGCACCAGAGGGGGATGTCGGAGGAAGTTGCCACCACCCGCCACGACATCTACCAGGCCATGGGCCGCCCGGACCTTGCAATAGAAGCCCTGGAGGCCTTCAACAAGGATTATTCGTCGCCGCCCATCCTCTCAATGCTTGGGGATGCATATCTGGCCGATTTCAAGGACTCCCTTGCCCGCGCCCGCTTCACCGAGGCCCTGGACCTGGACAGTTCCTACATTCCGGCCACTCTTGGCATGAGCGAGATTTACAGGCGCCAGAGGCAGTACCCTGAGTATTTCAGCACCCTCAGGCCCTTTTTCTCGTCTCCGGACATTCCCGCCCAGTCCAAGAGCATGTATATCGGCAATCTGACCCGCAGCATAGATCCAAAGGTACTTCAGGCCCAAAGGCCCGGCTTTGACTCCCTGGCGGTACTTGCAGTGGAGCATTCACAGGCAGATTCAACCCTTTACACCACGGTGGGCTCCTACTTCTTCTCTACCGGAAGGCAGGATGAAGGGGAGAATTACTTCCGTCTTGCGGCTTTGGCATACCCTGAAAGCGTTCCCGTCACCGCAACCTACATCCATGTCCTGTCCCTGCAGCAGAAGTGGGAGGCTATGAGGGATGTCTCCCTGGAGGCATTTGACCGCTTCCGCGAGCTTGGCTTCATGGATTACGCCAACATGGCAAACTACCAGTTGGGGGATTATGACGCAATCATCGGCAACTGCCGATACCTTATAAAGAATTATCCCGGGGATGCCAAGGTGCAGTTGGCCTCAT
This sequence comes from uncultured Bacteroidia bacterium, assembly GCA_902768955.1. Lineage (GTDB taxonomy): Bacteria > Bacteroidota > Bacteroidia > Bacteroidales > UBA932 > Cryptobacteroides. The sequence continues at coordinate 964 of CACXNH010000135.1, forward strand.
GGTCCCAGCTTGGAGATGCATATCACTCAAAAGGCAATTCCAAGGAGGCCTACAAGGCCTATGACAAGGCCCTCAAGATAGATCCTTCTTACGCTCCGGTCCTAAACAACTACGCCTATTATCTTTCCGAGGAAGGCCGCAAACTCAAGAAGGCGTACACCATGTCCAAAAAGACGATTGAGGCAGAACCGGACAACGCCACCTACCTTGACACCTTTGCCTGGATACTCCACCTCCAGGGAAAGGACCTTGAGGCCAAGCCATTCTTCAAACATGCAATGCTGTATGGCGGCAAGGAAAGCCCCGTAATCCTCAGGCATTATGCAACGGTCCTTGAGGCGCTTGGAGAGAAAGATTCGGCCCAGGTATACCTTAATATGGCAAAACGTCTGGAACAATGAAAAAGCTCCTTCTGATACTCCTTGCCGCAGCCCTGTCCCTTCCGGTACAGGCCCAGAAATCCAGTTCCATGAAAAAACTGGAAAGCCAGAGGGCACAGCTGGAGAAGGAGATAGCCATACTCAACAGGCAGCTGAAGGAGAATTCATCGGCCAGGGAGAAGGAACTGACAAACCTTACGCTGGTGCGCAGTAAGATCCAGGCGCGAGAAAAACTCATCGCAGGCTGCGATGAAACCCTCCGTATCCTGGACGACTCCATACGCACCTGCCGCAGGGAGATGGAAAGGCTCCAGGCCCGCCACGACACCCTTTCTTCTTACTATTCCCGCCTTGTCAGGAGCACCTACAAGAACCGCGACAGTCGCATGTGGTACATGTACGTACTGGCATCGGAGTCCATCGGCCAGGGCTTCAGGCGCTTTGGATATCTCCGTTCGCTGGCGTCTGAAATGGGCGCCCAGGCCACGCGCATCCGCGAGACATCGGCCGCACTGGAAGTTGAGAAAGAGCGCCTGGAAGGGCTCAGGGCCGCAGAGGCCGCAACGCGTAATCAGATTGCATCCGAGCGCACCAAACTCCGCGGTGAGGAGGAAGAAAGCAACCGCCTTGTCCAGAAACTTGGCTCTGACCGCAAGAAATACCAGCAGCAGCTCCAGGCCAAGAACAAGCAGAAGGAGGACCTCAACAAAAAGATTGCCGATTTAATCCGCAAGGAAAGTCAGAAGAAGGGTGGCGGCGGCTCCGGAAAGTCCGGCGGCAAGAAGACCTCCACGGCTGTTGACACAAAACTTTCCAACGAATTCGCCTCAAACAAGGGCCGGTTGCCATGGCCGGTGGAAGGAGCAATCGTTGAGCGCTTTGGAAAACACAAGCACCCCGTTTACCAAAATGTGGACCTTCCGCAGAATAACGGCGTAACCCTTGCCGTAAAGCGCGGAACGCAGGCTAAGGCCGTCTTTAATGGCACCGTCACCCAGATTGTGGTACTTCCCGGCTACAACCAGTGCGTGCTGGTGAACCACGGAGCATATTTCACCCTATACTCAAAACTGGCCACAGTAGCCGTAAAGCCCGGAGACAAGGTAAAAACAGGTCAGATAGTAGGCACCGTTGACACCATCGGCGGTGAAGACCTTTTCCACTTTGAACTCTGGCACGACACCACCCCCCAGAACCCGGAAAACTGGCTGCGGGATTAGCCTTCCCTTCATGCCCGGCCTCCCTTTTCCGTCATGCCCGACTTCTCCTTTCCGTCATGCCCGGCCTGATCGGGCATCTCCTTTTTCAGGGTGTTGATAACTTCGTCTTTCAAGAAACACAAAAGTTATTGTTTAGAATAATTCTAAATTATAAACTTTTATAATTACCTGTTAATCAATGAATTAACAGGTAAATTTTTGCATTGTTGATAACTTTTTTCAGAAAAATCGTTGTAAATGCAAAATGCTTGATATATCTTTGTCTTCGCTCGACCTGACCAATAGATCACAGAAAAATAAACGCAATATGGTAAAACGTGTACTTAAGCGCGATGGACGTCGCGTCGAATTCAACAACCAGAAGATAGTTGCCGCCATCCTCAAGGCAATGGATGTGACGGAGAACGGAGAGGATATTGTGCTGGCTGCCCAGATCGCCCACGATATATCCCTTCTGCCCAAGGAGGAGATGACCGTTGAGGAAATCCAGGATGTTGTTGAAAGCCACCTCATGAACAGCCCCCGTCAGGAGGTTGCCCAGGAGTATATCCGCTATCGCAATAAGCGTAACCTTGCCCGTAAGGCCAAGACAAATGAGATATTCCAGACCATCATTGACGCGCAGGTGAACGACATCACCCGCGAGAACGCCAATATGAATGCCGATACCCCTGCCGGCATGATGATGAAGTTTGCCTCCGAGGCCACCAAGAGTTACGTGGACGAGTGCCTTCTTTCAGACCCTGTACGTGATGCTGTTGCAGGTAACTACATCCATATCCACGATAAGGATTACTACCCCACCAAATCCCTTACCTGCATCCAGCATCCCCTGGACGTAATCCTTGAGCACGGTCTGAAGGCCGGCCACGGAGAGTCCCGTCCCGCAAAGCGCATTGAAACCGCATCGGTCCTGGCCTGCATATCCATGGAAACAGTCCAGAACGAGATGCACGGAGGCCAGGCCATCCCAGCCTTCGACTTCTATCTCGCCCCCTATGTCCGCAAAACCTATGAGGAAGAGATTGACAAGATCTCGGACATGGAGAACAGGGATTACAGTGAGCTCAAACCCGCCAAGATTGACGACTACATCAAGAGGGATCTGGTGGGCCTGCAGGGCAAGGAGAGGGCGATGCAGCACGCCATCAACCAGACCGTGGGCCGCGTCCACCAGGCGATGGAGGCGTTCGTTCACAACATGAACACCATCCACAGCCGCGGCGGCAACCAGGTTGTGTTCTCCTCCATCAACTATGGCACGGACACTTCCGCAGAAGGCAGGTGCGTCATCCGTGAGATCCTCAACACCACCTATGAGGGTGTTGGTAACGGCAGCACCGCCATCTTCCCCATCCAGATCTGGAAAAAGAAAAAGGGCGTGAGCTACCTTCCTGAGGATCCCAACTATGACCTCTACAGGTTTGCCTGCAAGGTATCGGCCCGCCGTTTCTTCCCCAACTTCCTCAACCTTGACGCCACCTACAATCAGGACGAGGCCTGGAAGGCCGATGACCCCCGCCGCTTTGAGCATGAGGTTGCAACCATGGGTTGCCGCACCCGCGTGTACGGCAACAAGTTCGGCCCCAAGACTTCCATCGGCCGCGGAAACCTTTCATTCACTACCGTCAATATTGTCAAGCTTGCCATTGAGGCAATGAGGGAGGAGCCGGAGAAGGAAGCCCGCATCCAGAAATTCTTCCAGAAACTTGACTGGGCCCTTGAAATTGCCGCCCGTCAGCTCAATGAGCGCTTCGACTTCCAGAAGACAGCCCTCAAAAAGCAGTTCCCGCTCCTTATGAACGGCCTGTGGCTTGGTTCCGAGAAACTTGACTCCGAGGATACCATTGAAAAGGTCATCAACCAGGGTACCCTTTCAATTGGCTTTATCGGCCTTGCCGAGTGCCTCATCGCACTTATCGGCAAGCATCACGGTGAAAGCCCTGAGGCCCAGGAACTTGGTCTCAGGATTGTCTCCCACATGGCAGAGAAGATAAACGGCTTCGCAGAGATCTACCAGCACAACTTCACCTTCCTTGCAACTCCTGCAGAGGGCCTTTCCGGAAAGTTCACCAAGAGGGACAAGAAAACCTTCGGCATCATCCCCGGCATCACTGATAAGGACTACTACACCAACTCCAGCCACGTTCCCGTGTACTATCACTGCACACCTGAGCACAAGGCAAAGATTGAAGGGCCTTACCACAAGTATGAGAACGCCGGCCACATCTTCTACGTGGAGATTGACGGTGACGCCACCCACAACCCAGAGGCTATCATGCAGATCGTGGACCTTATGGACAAATACGACATCGGCTACGGTTCCGTGAACCACAACCGCAACCGCTGCCTCGACTGCGGCTATGAAAACGCAGAGAAGGACCTTCGTGAGTGCCCCCACTGCCACGGTCACCACATTGACACTCTGGTTACCTTGTCGGTACCACAGACCGCTGGAATGCCGGTAAGCTGGCAGAACTCCATGACAGGGTTATCCACGAGTAAGGTGCCCGTTTTACTTAAGCTGTTGAAATACAGTCAATTATGAGTTTTGCTCCAGGCTTTTTTGCTTGGAGCAAATTTGCCAAAATGCTATAAATCAATCATTTAGCAATTACAGTGAAAATCAGGGTACTTGATATATTGCATCAAACAATGGCCGACGGGCCCGGATTCCGGACGGCCATTTACTGCGCAGGGTGCTCCCACGCCTGCAAAGGGTGCCACAATCCCCAGAGCTGGGATTTCAAGGCGGGGAAGTGGATGGACGTTGAGCAGCTGTTGGAGATAGTTAAGGCCGATTCAATGTCAAACGTAACCTTTTCCGGAGGTGATCCAATGTACCAGGCTCCGGCGTTCACGGAACTTGCCCGCCGGATAAAGGAAGAAACGGGAAAGACCATCTGGTGCTGGACAGGGTTCACTCTGGAGGAAGTGAAGGCCGATCCTACAATGGCCGCAATGCTTCCCTGGCTGGATGTCCTTGTAGACGGTCCGTTCATTCTGGAACAGAGGGACACGGACCTCCTTTTCCGCGGCAGCCCCAACCAGCGCATCATCTACCTTCACGGACAGCCGCCTGTGGACAACATCCCCGGCACCGTGGCCCTTGAGCCGCTGAGGTGATATCGGCCTGCCCGGTAACTTCCTTTTCCTTAATCACTTACGCAAATACGGGTGCACCTCACGGTGCACCCGTCTATTATCAACCAGTTGAATTTCAGTTGTTTACGGGCCAGGCCGATTAGTCTCCCACCACCCACACAAGGACGTGGCGGTCGAAGGTCATGTACTCGAGGTCGAACTCCTGCTCATCTCCGTCTTTGTCCACGAAGGTGGCTTCAAGCTCACCTTCCCCGCGGTAACGGAAGCGGTCCACCTCTATCTGCTCTGCGAAATCTACGCTGTATCGGCTCAGAAGCTTGAAGATGGCTTCCTTGGCGCACCAGTAGATGGCAAGCTGCTCATTGCGCTTTTCATCGGGGAGATCATCAATCTCGTCCTCGCTGAGGGCCTTTTTCTCTACGGCAGAGAAGTCTCGGTCCAGGGACTCGATGTCTATTCCGCAGTCCTGGTCATCGTGAAGGATTACGGCTACAAACTTCTCTGTATGGGTTATGGAGATGTTTGTGGGGTTGTTTTCAAGGTATGGCTTGCCGTTGTCGTGGTGGCTCAGGTACACCTTCTCATCGAAGAGGGTGTTGAGGAGAGCCCTTACCGCAAGGCGCTGCTTGCGGAGGGATTCGCTCTTTATGAACGAGATTTCTTCCATCTCGTCGGTGGGGGTGGAGGCCAGCTTTACCAGCTCTTCCTCGGATTCCGTGATTTGCCACACGCCGATTGTGGCTTCGTTTTCAAGTTCCTTCTTTAAATAAAGTGCCATTACAAAATGTTCTGAACAACAATAACGTAGCGCCCGATATCCATGGATATCAGGTTCCTCAGTTAAAAATGGTGGAAAATCGCGACAGAGGGTCGTCTGAACCGACGACCTTTAACTTGTTGGATGTGACCGGACTGGGAGGCTCCATTACTAATTGTTACAAATTCTGGCACAAAGATAATTCATTTTTATTAATTCAAACACTTTTTGCTGGGAAATTAGTATCTTTGTGGCTGCAATTGAAACAACATAAAAACAAATATTATGAAATTCCTTACTGACGAAAAACTCCTTATTGTTGGCGCAGCCGGTATGATTGGCTCAAATATGGCCCAGACCGCCGCCTGCCTTGGCCTTTCTTCTAACATCTGCCTTTACGATATCTTTGAGCCCGGTCTCATGGGTGTCCTCGCAGAAATGGACCACTGCGCTTTTGAGGGCGTGAACTTCACCGCCACCATCAATCCCGCAGAGGCCTTCAAGGACGCAAAATACATCATTTCCAGCGGCGGTGCTCCCCGTAAAGAGGGCATGACCCGCGAGGATCTCCTCAAGGGCAACTGCCAGATTGCCGCAGAGTTCGGTGACAACATCAAGAAGTACTGCCCGGACGCAAAGTTTGTTGTGGTTATCTTCAATCCGGCCGATGTAACAGCACTCACAGCCCTCATCCATTCCGGCCTGAAGCCTTCACAGCTCACCTCCCTTGCCGCCCTTGACAGCACCCGTCTGCAGGAGGCCCTTGCACAGGAATTCGGCGTACCCCAGTACAAGGTTACCGGTGCCCATACCTACGGTGGTCACGGTGAGGCAATGGCTGTATTCGCCAGCCAGGTAAAGATTGACGGTAAGCCCCTCTCTGAACTTCCCCTGTCGGCAGAAAGGTTTGCCGAAATCAAGCACAATACCATCCAGGGTGGTTCAAATATTATAAAGCTCCGTGGCCGCAGCTCTTTCCAGAGCCCTGCATACCAGGCCGTGAAGATGATTGAGGCCGCAATGGGCGGAGACAAGTTCTGCTGGCCTGCCGGCACATACGTCAACGAAGGCAAGTACAAGAACGTCATGATGGCAATGCCCACCGTCATTGACTCTACCGGCTGCCACTTCACCGCCCCTAAGGGTACCGCAGAGGAAATGGCCGCACTTGACGCCTCCTATGAGCACCTTGTAAAGATGAGGGATGAGATTGTTGCCCTTGGTATCGTTCCCGCTGTTGAAGACTGGAAAAAGGACAACGCAAATCTTTAAACCACTATGAAAAAAATAGTCATTCTTGCAATTGCGGCCGCTGCATTCATTGCTTCAAGCATAGTTGCAAACGCCCAGTACCGTCCCAGTTCCCTGAGCCAGCACCTCGCAGGCTTTGAGGATGAAAACGGCCATGAACTCACGGATCAGGAAGTATTCCAGCTCATCGGCGAGGATATTTACAATGAAACCTACCGGGGCGCAAGCAAGCAGTACAAAACAGGTAGAACCCTCATAATAGTGGGTGCAGCAACTGCCGGAGCGGGTCTGGTTGGCACCATCGTCGGAACTATTGCAACCGTTAATGCCATTGACCAAGGCCACGTTACATACCAAACCAAAAATGGCCAGCGGGTAATTAAGAACTATGACTCCACCGCCGCTCTTGCGGCTGTTGGTTTTGCCGGAGGCGTTGTTCTCCTCACTGGCGGCGTAGCTTGCCTCAGCGCAGGTATCCCGCTCAAAGTGATTGGCAGAAAACGCCTGGAGTGGATTGCCAACGAGTACAACCACCAGGCTGTCTCCAGTGCAAGCCTTCGCGTTGGCCTTACCAACTATGGCGCAGGCCTGGTTCTGAACTTCTAGGCAGCATCCCCATCCCCATTTATTGGGATTGACCATACCGTCGCAAAGCGCTATCTTTGCGGCGGTAATTATTTTTTATGATACTTTCAGACCTTAAGACCGGAGAAAAGGCAGTGATTGTGCGTGTGCACGGTCACGGCAGTTTCCGTAAGCGTCTTATAGAAATGGGATTCATTAAGGGAAAGGAAGTGAAGGTTGTCCTCAACGCCCCCCTGAAGGATCCTATCGAATATGAAATAATCGGCTATAAAGTCTCTCTCCGGAGAGAGGAAGCACGGCTTATAGAAGTGGTAACTGAGGAGGAAGCCAGGGAGGCGCTGGTAAGCGATGAGCACCTTCAGGGACTTCCGGCCGATATGGAAGAGCCCCGGCGCCTGGGAGAAGCCATGGCCCACGTTGCCGAGGAACGTCACCACTCCATACGTGTAGCGCTTGTGGGCAACCCCAACTGCGGAAAAACTTCACTCTTCAACATTGCCTCCGGAAGCCACGAGCACGTGGGCAATTACTCAGGTGTGACGGTGGACGCCAAGGAAGGCCATTTCAAGTTTCGGGATTATGAAATAACCTTGGTGGACCTGCCCGGCACCTACTCTCTCAGCGCCTACTCTCCGGAAGAGCTCTATGTCCGTAAGAATCTCCTTGAAACCACCCCTGACGTTGTTGTGAACGTGGTGGATGCCTCAAACATTGAGCGCAACCTCTACCTCACAACCCAGCTCATAGACATGAACCTGAGGGTTGTGATGGCCCTCAATATGTTTGATGAACTGGAGCACAAGGGGGATAAACTTGACATCAAACAGCTTGGCTGTCTCCTTGGTATGCCCGTATGCCCCACCGTTTCCCGTGACGGCCGCGGCATCCCGGAACTCTTTGACACCGTCATAAAGATTTATGAGGGGGCCGATCCCCGCCTTGCCCGCCACATCCACATCAATCACGGCGCGGAGATAGAAAAGAGCATAAAGAGGGTTCAGCCATATATAGCCAACAATGAGGAACTCAAGGCAACCTACTCCACAAGATACCTAACCATAAAGTATCTGGAAGGGGACAAGGAGGTGGAGAGTCTTCTTTCCGGAAAGCCCAACATAGGGGATATCGCAGATGCCCGGGCCGATGAACGTGAGCGCGTTGAGGGGCTTATCGGCACAAATATGGAAAGCGGTATAGTGGATGCCAAATACGCCTTCATCCAGGGCGCCCTTGCGGAAACATATCACAAATATCAGGAGGAAAAACCCCGCCGCACCATAACCGACAGGATAGACGCCATTGTCACAAACCAGTGGGCTGCGTTCCCAATTTTCATAATGCTTCTGTGGTTTGTCTTCTGGGCCACGTTCACTATCGGCCAGTATCCTATGGACTGGATAGAGGCGGGGGTGAACTGGCTTGGAGGCGCCGTAGGTTCACTTATGGCCGATGGCTGGCTGAAGGACCTTGTTGTGGACGGCTGCATCGCGGGCGTGGGGAGCGTACTTGTGTTCCTTCCCAACATCATGATCCTGTACTTTTTCATCTCCATAATGGAGGACAGCGGGTATATGGCGCGCGCGGCGTTCATCGTGGATAAACTGATGCACAGGATAGGCCTTCACGGAAAGAGTTTCATCCCCATGGTAATGGGCTTTGGCTGCAATGTGCCGGCAATTATGGCCACACGCAGTATCGAGAGCCGGAAGGCCCGCCTTGTCACTATGGCCATAATTCCGTTTATGTCCTGCGCGGGCAGGCTGCCTATCTTCGTTCTCTTCGCTGGCGCGTTCTTCCCCGGTAGCCCCGCCACGGCGCTGCTTGGAATATACCTTCTGGGCATAGTTCTGGCCATATTATCGGCCCTTGTGATAGGAAAATTCGTGAAGGACGACGACCTCCCGTTTGTGATGGAACTGCCGCCGTAC
>CACXNH010000136.1 GCA_902768955.1 uncultured Bacteroidia bacterium
GGAATACGCGGAATAAGGTCTATAGGAAGTATGAGAAATTAAAACATACTTTTACAACCGACTTTTGACATTGACCCAAAACTTGTTTTAGTAAGGGTTGGACAGCGGAAAAGCACAGAGGGAACGCAGTGACCGTATGCCATATCGTGGAAAAGTTGTATCTTTGTTTGAAGACAATCAGTATGAATAAACTCGTCGTCATCAACGCCTGCGTCCGTCAGGCCGATTCCCGCACTCTCCGTATAGCCGAGCCAATAATCGGGGCCCTCAGAAATCGCTATGAGATCACCCGCTATGATCTCCCGGAGATGGAAGGGCTCGTCACTCCGGCACTCTTCGAGTGGCCCGGCCGCGGTGACGAGCCCTGGACCCCGACTCATTTCATCCGGTAATCTCCGTATGTTTGACTCTCTCCTCAGATACGACCTCGGCGAAGGCGTGGAGGCCTTCTCCCCCGAAAGGGATGCCGTCCTTCCCTACCCTGTCACCCAGGGCCACCAGGTGCACGGCAGCCGCATAGCCGTCGTGGGCCGTCCGGGGATGACACGGGAGGAACTGGAAGGCTACGATGCCCTCATGACGTCCCTCCGGGGGGTAGCCATAGGAGTTCGGACCGCGGACTGCGTTCCTGTCCTTCTCTATGACCCCGTGAAGAGGGCCGTGGCGGCCGTACACGCAGGCTGGAAAGGGACCGTCCTCCATATCTCCGAGGGGGTCATCGAGGCGATGAAGCAGGAATACGGTACGGAGCCTTCCGACCTCAGGGCTGTCATAGGGCCGTCCATCGGCCCGGAGAGCTTCCAGGTGGGGGAAGAGGTGGCCGCGAAGTTCAGGGACGCGGGCTTCCCCATGGACGAAATCTGGTCCTTCCGGGGCGCCGGTGACGGGACCCCCATGTCGGGAGGGCATCACATCGACCTCTGGAAGGCCAACCGCTGGCTCCTTGAGGAGGCCGGGGTCCTTCCCGGGAACATCCGGGTGGCAGGGATCGACACCTTCACCACGGAGGCCTTCTTCTCGGCCCGGAGGGAGGGCATCCAGTGCGGGAGGACCGTCAGCACGATAAGGCTCGTTTTATTTTACCTCACCGCTATGCACTCTATCTCCACGAGGGCTCCCTTGGGCAGGGCCTTCACGGCCACTGCGCTGCGGGCGGGGAAAGGAGCGGAGAAGAACTCCGCGTAGACCCCGTTCATCGCCGCGAAGTCCCCCATGTCGGAGAGGAAGACCGTCGTCTTGACTACATTCCCGAGGCCGAGACCGGCCTCCCCGAGGATGGCTGCGATGTTAAGGAGGCTCTGCCTCGTCTGCTCCTTCACTCCCCCCTCGGGGAACGCTCCCGTCGCGGGGTCGATGGGAAGCTGTCCGGACAGGAATACCAGCCCTGCGCCGCTGTCGACGGCCTGGCTGTAAGGACCTATTGCCTCTGGGGCATTCGAAGTCTTGATGGGTTTCATACGTGTATCGTGTTTCTTCCGTAAAGATATAACTATTTCCGGTCTTAGTCACAAAATGCCTGTAAAACGCGACTAAGATCGTCTCCACTTACAATCTTAGTCAAGAAATCGGCCTAAAACGTGACTTTGATTGGCATAAGACCTATTTCAACCTTCCAAAATCATCCCAGCCGGGAAACATTTTGGCATCGTGACAGCTCTGGACAAACTTTTGAAGGGCCTTCTGAGCCTCCTCTTCCCGGTTTGACTGCCTGTAGTGCTGAATGAAATCCACACGGATGCGACGGTATGTCTCAGGAAATGAGTTGTAGCCAGCCCAAGCCTTTTCATCGGCCTTAATTGCGCTGAGCACCCAATCTTCATATACAAATATGGAGGGATCCAGGTCTGGGGCGACGGCTAGCCCTGCGGGTGTCATATCCCCTATCTTTACCAGACGACGGCAGCGGATTAGGTTTCGCTCACACCAATTGCTATGCTTGCGACGTGGAGTGAAATGCTGGACGGGCTTTCCGTCGTCGATTCTTTTCATCGTGCTGTCTATCCAGCCAAAGCAGAGAGCAACCTCCACGGCATCAATATACCGCACTACTCCCGGACAGTCTGCCGCGGCCCGGTTCACCCGCAGCCAGAAATCACTGACTTTGTGGTGATTCTCCTGATACCACCGGTACAACTCCTCGCGGGTGTGTATGTCAAGCAGGTTTGTTACGTCCAATATTCTCTGTAGCGTCTACTGGATATACTTTGTGATAAGGCGCACAATCAGGGTGTTGAGGTGCTCTACCTGGTAGCTGCCAACCGTGGCTTCTATGTGATCACCTCCCACACCGCTGTCATTGGTGAGGAAGACGTAGGTGCCGCCGGTGAGGATGGCGAACTGCCTGCACATGAATTCGCACTCCTTCTCATAGGAACTGCAGAAAACGGGGATGACCTTGATTCCCTTTGCTGCAAACTCTGCTATGGAGTTCTGCAGACTGGCTATCACACCAACATGGTCCACGTGGGCGGGAGCGTCAAGGATAAGGAACGCCATCTTGGAATATGCCGATGAATGCCACTGAAGGTCTGTGAGTGCAGCTTCCAAGGCCGTGTGGACAGCCTCCGGGGTGTCCCCGCCGCCATCGGCATACTGCTGCCCGATAAAAGCCATGGTGGAAGAGATGTCCGTTGTGAAGGGAGAGTACCTGGTGAGGTATTCGTCGCCGTCTGCGTCACGATAAAACACCGTTCCGGTAAAGACTGTGCGGTCTGTCTCCATCTGGGAAACCTTCTCGAGGATGGACTGAAGGTCGCTCTTAAGGAAGGCTATCTCATCTCCCATGGAGCCGGTGGCATCCACTATGAAAGCTACGTCTACAGTATTGCTCAGAGAAGCATTTGGAGCTATGGTGTATTCATTCACAACAGGCTCTTTGGCATCCCAGGCCCAAAGGAGAGGGGCATCTGACTGCTCCACGCCGTTAATCTCTATGCGGCAGTCTGCCACGGAAACAGTTTCCTGGATGTTGGTTACGGCAAGCCAGAGATTGGCCTCACCCTTGTTGTCCGTTACCGCCTGCCAATGGCATTTGTCTCCGCTCAGGAGCTTTACCGGAAGGCACGGCACGGGATTTCCTTCGGAGTCAACGGCCTTTACGGCAACGCGTTTGGATGTGCTCAGACCCCAGTATGTGTTCATCCCGGAGTATTCCCCTGTCATGAGTCCTCCCCAGAAGTCCCAGTTAAGGAGGTCGTTCCATTCCGCAGCAGTTATGACACCGGCTTCTCCGCCCACGCCCTGGCCGCCGCCGGAACCGCCTGAGTCGCCACCATAGTCATCGGCACCACCGGGAGCCATGGGAGAGCCGTCCGACTTATCATAAGCAGCTTCGTCGCTAATGGATTTATCGGCCTCTATAACAGGCCTTGAGCACGCCAGGGCCACCAGCCCCAGCGCCGCCATGGAAATTCTGACAATTGCTTTCATACTCTATAGATGCAAATAAGGGCCGATGCGTGGCAGGGAAAGAGCCCTATTTATTATTAGTAGATGTCGTCCAGGGAAATGTTACCCCAGGTGGGGAGGGAAGGGTCGTCGATGGTGGCGTCTATGAAGCGGGGCGTACCCTTCTCAACGTCGTTCTCAAGGAAGGATAGAACCTGGGGCCAGGCCACCAGCATGTAGGCGGCTATGTCGTGGGTGCGGTCCTCATACCTGTAGATGGTGTGAGGGTACTCCTTGAGGGCAAGTTTACGGGCAATGTAGTCGCTGCCCCAGATGCCGCGGCCAAAGGCGGCGAAGGACTTGTAATTCACCGCTTTGTCGGCCGTACCGTGAAGCATCAGGATGGGGCAGGGCTGCCTGGTGAACTTGGGCGCGCCGCTGGTGCTGATGATGGCGCCGGCAAAACTCATCACGCCCTTGAAATTGAAGTCCGGAATATCACATTTACCGCTTACGACGGCATATTCCGACGCCAGGGAGATGATGGCTCCGGCAGAGTTTCCGGCTACGACAAGATTATCCGTGTCTATCCCAAGTTCAGGGTGCTCCCTGAGATATGCAACCGCAGAGAAGACATCCTCAACGCCCACTTCCTGAGCATGATAAAACGCCTTGGAGGCCTTGAAGGCACCTGAGAGGCCTTTTCCAACCTTCACGCCCTTCATTCCAAGCCTGTAATCCACCGCCACAACGGGATAGCCGCTCTCCGTGAGTTTGTTGTAGAATTCCACCAGATATTTGTCGTTGCGGGCGCCGGAAATAAAGCCGCCACCAAAGACAAACATCACGGCGGGCTTTGCCTCTTCTGGCGCCACTGCGGGCTTGTAAATATCCAGCTTCAGCTCACAGGTATCCCTCTGGGCAAACGTGTAGGTTTCCTGGGCACGGGCCGTAAGGCCTGCAAGAAGTGCGACAACTATTAATAAACGCTTCATAATGAAGATTCTAATGGTTTCCTATACTCTGTATTTGCCCTGTAATGAGGGGCGTAAAGGGATTCAATCACGGTAACGGGAGCCTGGAAAGAACCGGCGCGGGTCACGAAGAACTCTTCAGAGAGTTCCGTCTTTTCCTCCGGATAGGAGTCAAAATAGTATTCCGTGGCCGATGCCTTCACATTACGGTAGCCCTGCGGCGTGAAGCCCCACACGAAGCCGCTTCTGAGCGGACGGATAAAGCCGTATCCGATGTGCCCGGAAAGTTGCTGTACGGGGTTCAGGGATGCTTCGCGGCCGGCGGTTAACTTCACAAACGAGCGGTTCTCGCCGTTCCAGATCTTGTACACAATGCGGATCTTGTCTCCAACCTTTACGGGGTCTCCGGGGAGGATTTCTGTTTCCGGGAGATCCCTCGACTGCGCTCGGGATGACAGATAAAAAAGACGCTCGATGGTGAAGCCGTTTCCGGCGGCCTTGATGTCCTTGAAAGGAGAGTTATAGGTGGCCGACAAAGCCAGCACCTTAGTATCCAGAACAGCCTTGGAGCCATCCAGGATGGCTGTTATGGCGTCTATGTAAGCGGGCTCGGTATCCCACTTCTGCGTCTCCTTCTGGAGCATCAGCCACAGACGTATGCCGTCTGCGACAGCCGAAGGGGACACCCCTTCCGGAGCATTTGCCCGGACAGGGTTGCGAAGCAACGCGGAGGAAGGGGTGTCCCCTTCGGCCGCAAGGAGGTCACACAGGAGGGCGTGGGCATAGGCCTCGCTTTCCATAAGTCCCCTCCACGGCATAACGGCATTGGGATAGTACCAGCCGCCGTCACGGTGCTCAGATTCTTGAGGGTGAGGAGCCTGCGGGCCTTGGAAAGAATCTGGCCCTTCAGGCCACGGCCTTCCTTGGCCGAAGGCGTAAGGTAACTCTTGGCGTCCTTCCTGAAGGCATCCCAGCGCTTTTTCTCACTCTGGGAAACGGCCTTTTCTGTGAAAGGAACAGATGCGTACATTGCGCGGATGTGCATATACTGGGCATCCGAGAGCCAGCCGCACCAGTATGGACGGACGTCCCCAAACTGATTGGCATCCAGATATTTGACGGAAGAAGTGACATCCGGTACGGAGAATCCCCTGTCACGGAGTTTTGCAAAGCGCTCCAGCATAACGGCCGTGATTACAGGTGAAGACTTCATTCCCTCAAACCACCCGAATCCGCCGTCCGCGTTACGGCAGGCAAGGATCTTGGGAAGAAGAGATTGCCGGTCGGAGCCGGCAATGACGGCTTCGTCATTCACTGACGTGGCTTCGTCATTCCCGGCCTGACCGGGAATCTGAAGCCTTGAAGCCATAAGCTGCACATACCAGGCCTCGGAGAGGGAGAGGACGTCGTTGCCCTGGGGCTCAACGTGTGACGGGATTGCGTCCTTGACCATATCAAGGACGGTAATTTCATTGAGGACGGCCCTGTTGCCGGGAACGTTCACAAAGCGGGAACGGAGTTCCCTGAGGAGCGCATCACGGTCCTCACCGGCGTGAAGCACGGCGGAGTGGGCCTCAGTAAGTTCCTGTGCTGCAGGGTATACGGGCACGGTAACGCGGACTGCGTCAGAGAATTCTGAGGCGATGAATGCGGCGGTGAAGGTGAGGGAAGATTCTTCGCTTCGCTCAGAATGACAGGAAGGCACCGCCACGTGAATGATCTTAGTCATAGTTTCCCCGGCGGGGACGGTGACACTCACCTGGGCGCTGCCGCCATCCCACTGGAGGGCTACTACGCCGGAGACGGGAGCATCGGCCACGGAAGAAACAGTGATTGCGGCATCCCACACATCTCCTTCATAGAGGAAACGGGGCTCCTGCATGGCAACCTTCACGGGCAGAGACACAACCATCTCCCCTTCCGCAATTGCGTTTCTCATAGAAGGGTCATGCGCGTATACACGTACGTAATAGGTGGAGAGTTTGTCGGAGGTGCGGAAGCTGAAGGTGAGCGTTCCGTCCCCGGCCGATACAAGATGAGGCTGGAAGGTAAGCGCCTGAAGGAATTCGCTGCGGATGGCAACATCCTCAGGAATACCTGCCTCCTCCTTGGCGTCATCGGCCGCCATTTCATACTGGACGGACTCCTCTTCCATCACGGCCATGGCGGGCGCGGCGTCAAGCATTACTGAGGCGCTCTTGTTACGGGCCATCAGGACTCCCTTGGTGCCATAGCCGGCGTAAACGGGGCCGTCTTCGTCATAGAAGTTTCCGCCCACGCTGCCACACGCTGAGTGAACGTACACCTGGGGTACGGAGTAATCACTCTGGTTCACAATAGACCAGTAATTGCGCGCAATTGCGTCCATACTCTTGTCCCAGGCCG
>CACXNH010000137.1:0-5104 GCA_902768955.1 uncultured Bacteroidia bacterium
CGTCCTGATCAACGCCACGCCGGTCGGCATGTATCCGCACATCGACGAGCAGCCGATGCACAACTGCACCATCGGCAGGTGCGGTCTCACGGTTTATTCTTCGCTGTTTCGGGATATGAAAACAACGGTCTCGACTATGCGGATGCAGCGATTTCCAACGGAGCAGAGGTGATTGTTGCCGAAACGATTATTCCGCATTTGCCAAATGTCATTCAGATTCAGGTTCCCGACATACGTATTGCTGTTGCACAAATGGTGCGCGCATTTTATGGCTTTCCTGATAAGCAGTTGCGTTTAACGGGTGTGACGGGAACAAGTGGCAAAACCACAACCACATGGTTGTTGCAATATCTCTACCAATCGGGACTGCATGAAAAAACAGGCTTAATCGGTAGTCTGCACAATGATTTGGGGCGGCGCGTACTGCCTTCGGTTCGAACAACTCCCGATGCGATAACGCTGATGAGTTATTTAAACGAAATGGTTTCAGAGGATGCGCAAAATGCCGTCATTGATATGCGTGAGGCCCATCCCGGCAAAGACCTCACAATGGAGGAGGCCATTTACAAGGGCGTCGGCTACAGCCGTATTCCCCGTGACAAATACCCGGATCTTCCTTCCAAAGGAGAGGGCAAATTCACCGTGTTCCAGGATGAATACAGCCTGTTTGTAAAGGACAACGTATCCGGAGAAGTGACGGACATTGCCATTTCCAACCACTCCGGCGTAGTCTATGGCCAAACCGTAAGCCGCAATGAATTTGGAATTGACGCCGGCTGGTATGTTTCCCCGGATTCCACCAAGGTGGCATTCTACCGCAAGGACCAGACACAGGTGTCAAAGTTCCCCCTCCTTGACATAAAAACACGCACCGGATCCCTGAAGGAACTGTATTATCCCATGAATGGAATGGCCTCAGAGCATATCTCCGTGGGCATTTTTGACCTTGAGAGCAAAAAGACAGTGTGGCTTGGCGTGACAGACTTCTCGGAGGAGCGCTACATCACAAATATAGCCTGGAGCCCGGATGCAAAGTACGTCTACGCCCAGATTCTGGACCGCAGCCAGCATCATATGCGCCTTAACCAGTACAGGGCGGCCGACGGCTCCTTCGTACGCACTATCCTCACTGAGGACAACGACGCCTGGATAGAGCCCCAGGACCCCATCCGCTTCATAAAGGGCCGTACCGACGTATTCATCTACCGCACGGACAACCGCAACGGCTTCAAGAATCTTTATCTGGCCGATACCCTTGGCGCCATCCGCGGGCTTCCCACCGCCAGCGCAGACATAGAGTATCTGGACAACGACGGATCGGCCGTCTACTATACATCGGCAGAGAATTCTCCGGTTCAGAACCACCTTTACAAAATGAGGATAAAGATTCCCGCAAAAAACGCCGTCAAGAAAGCCGGGTTCTATAAGCCCGTCCAGCTCACTTCCGGTCGCGGCTGGCACAACGTTTTCCTCTACCCCGGCTGCAAGGAGTTTCTGGACATCTGGTCCAACACCTCCAGCCCAGTCCAGATGTGGAAGCGTTCTACAGACGGAAAGACGTCAGAGAAACTCTTTGAGGGAGAGGATCCCCTGGAAGGTTACGCCTCCTGCAAGGTAGAACTTGGCACTGTACAATCTGCCGATAACTCCTTTGATAATTACTACAGGCTCATCTACCCCAAGGACTTCGATCCCGCCAAGAAGTATCCCCTCATTGTTTACGTCTATGGCGGCCCCCACAGCCAGATGGTCCAGGACAGTTGGCTTGGAAACATCCGTATGTGGGAGATGCTTATGGCCCAGAAGGGCTACATTGTGTATGTTCAGGACAACCGAGGCACATCCAACCGCGGTGCCGCCTTTGAAAAGGCCATCAACCGCCAGTGCGGCAAAGCTGAGATGGAAGACCAGATGGTGGGCATCCGCCGCCTCATGGAACTACCCTACGTTGATTCAGAGCGCATCGGCGTGCATGGCTGGAGTTACGGCGGCTTTATGACCATAAGCCTTATGACCACCTACCCCGATGTATTCAAGGTGGGCGTTGCCGGTGGTCCCGTCATTGACTGGAAATGGTATGAGATTATGTACGGAGAGCGCTATATGGATACCCCTGAGACCAACCCGGAGGGCTTTGAGGCCACATCCCTGATAAATAAGGCCCCTAACCTGAAAGGCAAACTCCTAATCTGCCAGGGCGCCGTGGACGACACCGTGGTTTGGGAGCACAGCCTCAGTTTCATCCAGGTGTGCATAGATAACGGCATTCCTGTAGACTACTTCCCCTACCCCGTTGCCCAGCACAATGTCTTTGGCCGAAACAGGATCCACTTGATGGATAAGGTCACCCAGTATTTTGAAGATTACCTTTAGAAAAATTTGGGGATTCAGATTTTTCTATATATCTTTGCAGTCCATTTTGAGGGCATAGCTCAGTTGGTTTAGAGCGCTTGCTTGACAGGCAAGAGGTCCGCAGTTCAAATCTGCGTGTCCTCACAAAAGGGAAAATACACTGAATATCAATCAGTTAACCCGCAAACATTGCACTGAAATCGCTTGATTTTGGTGCTTTTTTTGAAATACGAGGCCACCTGGTGCCGTTCACGATATTTCTTGTTATTGAAGCTCAAAAAATGCGGCGGGTGGCCTAACAATGCACCAAAGATGGGCTCAATGCAAAAACCGGTTTTCTGCATTACCATTTTGGGGGCTTGTAGCAGATGCAGGAAGGTGTGTTTTAACTAACTATTTGATTGCTAATTATTTATGTGTTTTACTCCCGGCAATTTGGCCTGGAGTAAAATGTGTAAACGCCTGATTTCAAAACACTTAACAAAAACAGTGTTTGAGGATGCAAGTGTTTAGCACATTCTATTAACGCTTGAAGGATGGTGGTTTCCAGGAAGAGGGATAAGCCGGAGCGAATTGGCAAAAAAGGGATTGTGCGCGACAGGAAAAGCCACCTTTTTTGACATTTGAGCGGAGGCATACCCTCTTCAGGATAACTCTACGCACAAAAGTCGGTGGCAGCTAAGTGACTAACGCTCAGTAGTTTACGCGATTCTTTGGTATTACCGGTTATCCCAAAAACCACAGTAACTAATTGATAACTAGCGAACTAGCTGCCACCACCAAGGCATTACGCATAGGGAGGTGAACAAGAACAACTATCACCGCCACGGTTCTACACTGAAATGCCGGTTGGCGGGAAATACGCTGGATAATGTCTATGGGAAATATGAGGAATTAAAACAAACTTTTACAACTGACTTTTGAACAAAAAAAGTTGTAACTTTGTTTGAAAACAATCAGTATGAAAAAACTCATAGTCATAAACGCCTGCGTCCGTAAGGCCGATTCCCGCACTCTCCGCATAGCCGAGCCCATAATCGGGGCTCTCAGTGAGCGCTATGAGATCACCCGCTATGACCTCCCGGAGATGGAGAGGGTCGTCCCGCTTACGCCAGTACTCTTCGAGGGGCGCGGCCGTGGGGAGATCCCTGTCTGGGCCCTCGGGGCCGCAAGGGACATAGCAGCGGCGGACCGCATCCTCATAGCGGCTCCTTTCTGGGACATGAGTTTCCCGGCTGTGCTGAAGGCTTTCTTCGAGCAGGTTTCCCTCTTCGACGTCACCTTTACGGACACCGGCGCTACCTGCAGGGGGCTCTGCAAGGCCCCGAAGGTCCTCTACATCACTACCCGCGGGATGGACATCCAGACGGGTGATCCCCTGGAGCAGGCAACGCCATATCTCCGCGCTCTCGGGGAGCTGTGGAACCTCGGGGAGCTGATCACCATCGCAGCCTGCAACATGGATTACCTCCCGGAGGAAGCCGTCGGGGCGAAGATATCGGCCTGCATCGACAGGGGTCTTGAACTGGCAGAGAACTGGTAGGAGGATTCGATTCCCTAGGATCCGGAACAAAAAATGTATTAACACGTTAGGAAATGAAGGTACTGATTATCAACGGAAGCCCGCGTCCGAAAGGCAACACCTCTGTTGCCCTTGCTGAAATTGCAAAGACCCTGGAAGAAGAGGGTATCGACAGCGAGACCGTATGGATCGGCAACAAGCCGGTAAGGGGCTGCATTGCTTGCAACAGTTGCAGCAGGAAACCCGGAGCATGCGTCTTCGATGACGATGTCTGCAACGAAATAAGCGCAAAGTATGCCTCGGCCGATGCACTCATTGTAGGCTCCCCCGTCTATTACGGACAGCCCAACGGGGCACTCCTTTCCATCATCCAGCGCTCCTTCTATTCCAACGGCGGCAATATCGCAGGGAAGCCTGCCGCGGCGGTAGCCGTGTGCCGGAGAGGTGGGGCCACCGCTGCTTTCGAGACGCTCAACCTCCCGTTCCAGATGATGAACATGCCCGTCATCGGTTCCCAGTACTGGAACATTGTCTACGGACGTGAGCCCGGCCAGGCGGCACTTGACCAGGAAGGCCTCCAGACCATGCGCTCTCTGGCCCGCAACATGGCCTGGCTCCTGAAGGCAACAGGCGGCAAGCCGGCGCCCGGCCGCGGTGACGAGCCCTGGACCCCGACCCATTTCATCAGGTAGAAGACGTATCGGCAGCTTCAGGGTTCCAAGTCATACGCTCATGAAAAAGGTAGCATGCATAGGAGACAGCATCACCTGGGGGTTCACCCTTCTGGCCCCCTGGCGTGACAGCTACCCGGCCCTCCTGGGAAGGCGGCTGGGGGACGGCTACGAGGTCCGTAACTTCGGCTACAACGATGCCTCTGCACGCTTCGACGCGGACACCCCATACGTCAGGAAACGTGTCTACCGGGAGAGCCTCCGGTGGAACCCCGACATAGTGCTAATCATGCTCGGGAGCAACGACACCAAAAGGCGTAACTGGGACCCCGAGGTCTTCCGGAGGGACTACCGCGCCCTCGTGGAGTCCTACAGGGAGCTCCCTTCACGTCCCCGGGTCATCCTCATCGCCCCCATCCGTATCTTCAGGATAGGAGGCATCCCCCTCATGGGCCTTTATCCCGAGACCATGGAAGACGGGGTCCGTCCGGCCATCAGGGAGATAGCGGAGGAGACGGGCCTAGAGCTGGTTGACCTCAGGGACCTCTTCACGGACACC
>CACXNH010000137.1:5136-11207 GCA_902768955.1 uncultured Bacteroidia bacterium
GACACCCATTACATGCTTGACGGCGTCCACCCGCAGCGCTCCGGAACGGAGAAGCTCGCTGAGGCGATATATTCTGGAATCAAATGGTAAACAGGCTTAACATACGCGACGCCCGTCCCGGGGATGCCCCCTTCCTTGCGAAGTGCATCCTCTCGGGCATGCATTTCTACGACTTCGAGACATACCCCTCAGACCACATGGCGGGAATCCTCTCCGGCCTTACCGCATCAGAGACCCTTGAAGACACCCTCTACACCTTCATGAACACCCGTGTGGCGGAGCTTAACGGTACGCCTGCGGGAGCACTCCTGTCCTATCCCGGGGAGGAGTACCTCTCCCGCAAGGAGAGGACCTTCCGGGAGTTCTGGCCGGAGTATTTCTCAGAGCACTCGGCCGATGTTCCCGAGACGGATCCCGGAGAGTGGTACTTGGATTCCCTCGCTGTCCATCCGGAGTTCAGGAATATGGGCATCGGGAAAGCCCTCCTCCAGGACGGCATCCGGAAAGGGTTCTCGCAGGGGTTCAACAGGGTGGCGCTCGTTGCGGACCCTGAGTACCCGCATCTTGTCAGGCTCTACAAGTCGCTGGGGTTCGTGCCGGAAGGGACAAGGCACGCCTTCGGGACTGATTTCCTGAGGATGGTCCTTGAAGCCGACAACCAGAGGCGCTGACCGGAACACTTTTGATGCAGTCTCATAAAAAAGGTACATCATCATCGAGGTCTTCCATTTCTTCTGGGGAAGTCATACTGGCGAAGAAACGGTGGTCGGCCCGGATTCTGAGCCTCACCGACGGCCTAACGTACAGTCTTAGTCACAAATTCCCTGCAAAACGTGACTAAGATCGTCTCTGCTTACAATCTTAGTCAAGAAATGGGTCCCAAACGTGACTTAGATGGGAAAGGCAACCGAGCCCCACACTGAAACTATTCTATATGCAGCACAAGGTACTCTGAGCGGGTACCTATCCTGATCTTTGGACCCCAGATGCCAAGGCCGGAACTGATGTAATAGCGGGTGTCTCCGCGGGTGTGATGCCCCCAGGACTTCTCATACATAGCATCCGTCACCCAGGAAAGAGGCCATACCTGCCCGCGGTGCGTGTGGCCGCTGAACTGGAAGTCAATCCCTGCCTCCTCCGCCTCCTCCAGATGGAACGGCTGGTGGTCAAGAAGAATGGTGAAGCCTTCTAGGGAATCGGCCAGTTCACTGAGCGGCTTCCTATTTTGATTGCTTCTGTCGTCACGCCCTATGATAATAATGTCCCCTACCCTTGCCACAGAGTCCCTGAGGAGCGTTATTCCGGCCGCGGAAAGGAACTTTTCCGCCTCTTCTTCCTGACTTATGTACTCGTGATTTCCAAGAACCGTATACATAGGAGCCTTTATCCTTGCAAATTCGCTTGCAAAATCCCCCTCCAGAAGAGGCCTCAACTGGATATCCACTATGTCTCCGCCAAATAGCACAAGGTCCGGATTCTCCGCATTTATGAGGTCTATCCATCGAGAAAGTTCCGGCCTCCGGTTACTGTAACCAAGATGAAGGTCAGAGGCAAGAACCACCGTTATTGGCTTCTCCAAGGGCTTGTCCGTCTTTATTGTAAGTTCCTCCCTGAACTTATGCTTGTAGTGGATGCCGCCAAGGACAAGGGCAATTGCAATGACTCCAAGAAGGCCCAAGAGCGTGTACCAGTTTGAGTTGAGCCAGTCCTTGGGGATGAGCCTTACAAGCCTTCCAATATCGGCCAGAATAAAGGCGATGAGAAGATACAGGTACGCTATCATCCAGGGATGCCCAACCTCATAAAGGGCAGTGATGGTGCCTATGGAGGCGTTTTTCCTAAGGCCGATACTTGCAAACGCCAGCGCCATCCAAATAAGGAAAAGGCCGGCAACAATGCTCTTCACCACCCAGGTCCCGGGTGTGAGCCTCCACAGATGCCATGCGACATACGCTGCCGTAGCAAGGAAAATGAGGAAGATTATTATAATAGAGGATCTCATAAACTAATCTCAATTGATGGTAGCAAGGATAATGGAAATATTGTCCACTCCACCGCCTTCGCAGGCCATTCTGAAAAGGTCATCCGCGGTGGCGCCGTTTGCAAGGGCCTCCTCTATGGCTTCGTCAGAAACCATATCCGAGAGGCCGTCTGATGAGACTAGGAGAGTGTCCCCAGAAAGGAGTTTTCCGTCAAGACTGCTGATGCGAAGATACCCCTCACAGCCGCCCCCGATGCAGTTCAGGAGAAGTTTGCTGGCGTTATTATCTCCGGTAATCCCCCGCTCTGTTTCGTCCGTTGTAAGTTGCCGCAGGATTCCGCCCCTGAAACGGTAAGTGCGGCTGTCGCCGGCATTCACCAGATAAGTTTTGCCGTAGTGCCAGATAACCCCGGTAAGCGTGCAGCCCATAGGGCGCTGCTGGCCATCGGCATAAGCCCTCTCGTTGAGCGTACGGGAAATATCGGCCACAGCATCACGGAAGTCATCTTCAAAGCGCTCCTGGGTAAACTCGTGAGCAGAGAGTCTCTCCTGAATCTGCTCCAGGGTGTATTCACTGGCCTCCTCTCCCCTTTCGTGCCCGCCCATACCGTCGGAAACCAGGAGGTAGAAAAAGCCTTCTTCCGGAGTTGTCAGGGTTAATTCGGAAGTGTCGTCACGGAGGAAGAAGCCGCCAAGGGAAATGGCGTCCTCATTGTTGTCCCTCACAAGGCCTTTGTGACAGACGGCCTGGATACTCAGTCTCATTCCACGGTAAAATCTAAGGTTGCTATCCTCACCCGGTCTCCTTTTTTCAGTGCCTGACGCTGGATACGGGTTCCGTTCACATAGGTTCCGTTGGTGGAGCCAACATCTTCAATAATCCATTGGGCGCCGTTTTTGACTATATTCCCGTGGTTTCCGGAAACATACGGGCAAGAGGAAAGTTCCGGCCATATGCCTCCACGGCGGCCGAAGGGGCCCTCCTGAATGGTGAGGCGCCAGCCGTTGCCCACAAGAGCGGAAGGAGATTTCTCGACTCCGGCTTCACCTCCGCTCGAAATGACAGGAGAAGAGGGCTCGGGTGTGACAGAGGGGCCGGGAGACACCCGATCGAGGTCGGGTGTGACGGAGGGGCCGGGTGTGACGGAAGGGCCGGGTGTGACGGAGGGGCCGGGAGACACCCGATCGAGGTCGGGTGTGACGGAGATGTATTTGCGGCCGGGGATGAGGTCACTGCCGCACACGGGGCACTCCGTGCCGCGTTTGGGGCGCCTGCACTCAGGGCACCACTTGAGTTCCTTACCGCACTGGTCGCAGAAGGCGCTGTCGTCTGGGATCATCTGCCTGCAATCTGGACACTGTATCATAGCACATCCTCCATCATAATGGTTTTACGTTCTTCGGGGGTATGGGCGCCGCCATCCTCGGCAAGGCGGGCGGCGAGGTTGCCCTTTACCTCGTCAAAGAGGTTTCGGGCTTCACGGGCATTGCCGAAGNGCATTGCCGAAGGTGCGTTCACGGTTGTTGTAAAGCCCGGTGAGTTTTGCCTTCACGGCGTGTTCCGCCATAGGATCCAGCGTATAGCCGCCCTTCTTTACATATAGCATAAAGATCCGGAAGAGTTCATCCGGCGTGTAGTCCTCAAAGGTAATCCAGTTGCGGCGGGGGAAGCGGGACTCAATGCCGCTGTTGGCGGCAATGAAAGACTGCATCTCATAGGAGTAGCCGGCGGCTATGCAAACAAACTTTCCGCGGTCGTCCTCCAGCCTCTTCAGAAGGGTTTCCAGAGCCTCCTTCCCATAGCCTCCAAGGCCTCCGTTGAACCCCTCGCTTGAGAGTTGATAGGCCTCGTCGATAAAAAGGATGCCGCCCATTGCGGAATTTATAACGTTGGAGGTGATGGCCGGGGTGTCACCTAAATATCGGCCCACAAGTTTACTCTTGTCCACTTCCACAACCTTGGGCGACGGCAGGGCGCCCATAGAATAGAGGATCTTTCCCATAAGGCGCGCCACGGTGGTCTTGCCGGTGCCGGGATTGCCAAGGAAAAGGTAATGCCCCAGCGGAATATCCGGACGGCGGCCCTCCAGACGGGCGCTTTCAATCTCGTTGTTTATGGTATGCGCAAGTTTTGTAAGGGAGGATTTCACCCCTTCAAGGCCGATAAGTTCGTTCAGTTCCGCAAGGCACTCATCAATGGACACCTTCTGCGGCTCTTCGTAAGGGATATCCTCCTGGAAGGCAAGGCGTGCGCTTGCAAGGACTTCCGGCGTCCACTCCTCAACGGCCATAAGGCGGTTGTTGATATTGGTCTTGGTTTCCGCTACCTTCTTGATGGCTTCGCCTGCGTTCCCGAAGCGCTCTGTTTTCATAGCCACCATATTCTGGAACATATTGAGGGCCTTCATCCTTGCCGTATCATCGGCCAGGGTGAAGTTGTACTTCTTGGCCTTTGCGGCGCGCTCATAGATTTCCAGAAGTTCTTCGGCGGTGTAGTCGTCAATGTGGATGCGGTGTGAGAAACGTCGCGGAAGCCCGGGGTTGGCCTTCAGGAAATCGTCCATTTCCTTTGGATAACCCGCGCAGATTACCACAAACTTTCCGGCTTCGTTCTCCATACGCGTCATAAGGGTCTCCAGGGCCTTTTTGCCCTCGGGGTTTGTTCCCTGGCCGGCATTGTCCACGGGATTTAGGCCATAGGCCTCGTCTATGAAAAGGATGCCGCCCATAGCCTCCGTAATTGCGGCGTCCATCACCTTGGCCGATTCATTGTTGAACTGGCTGATGATGTCCTTAGGTTCCTTCTTTGTGACGCGGTCCGTGGACGTGACGCCAAGGGCATAGAAGATCTTCCCCAGGGTATTTGCCACGGAGGTTTTTCCCGTTCCGGGATTGCCGGTAAGGATGAAATTGTACTTGGTAAGGCCTTCCGATCCCTCCCCCATCTCTATGAGGCGCTTCTGGACGGCAATCTCACTTGCTATGCGGCGGATGGCGTCCTTCACGGATGCCATACCCACAAACTGGTCCATCTCCTTCATAACGTCCTCAACGGAGAGTTCCTTTGTAGCCTCTTCGCCCACAAGATCGGCATAAGTGATTACATCGTCCTCCGCGTCCCTTGCCCTCAGCCTCTTGACGGCCTTGTCGAAGAGATTTCTCACCTCACGGGCATTCCCGAAGGTGTCGGTGCGCCTTAAGTACATCCTCTCGCATACCTTCGGGAGCATTTCATCGGCCTTGGCGTCAAGCGTGAAACGGACAGGTTCACCGCCGCGCGTCTCACCGTTACGGACAAGGTACATCCTGAAGAGTTGCTCAAGTTCCGCGGCGCTATAGTCCGGGAATTCTATGGTGACGTTGCAGCGGGACGGGATGCCGGGATTCATCCTCACGAATTCCGCCATCTCCTTTGTGTAGCCCGCCATGATGCACACGAATTCCCCCTTTCGGTTTTCCAGAAGGTTCAGGAGCGTATTCACGGCGTCCATCCCGAAACTCCCGTTGTTTCCGCCGCTGCCGTTGAGTGCATAGGCCTCGTCAATGAAAAGGACGCCGCCCATTGCCTTATTCACGTAGTTTTTAACGTTGGCCTCAGAGTCCCCTACATACTGGCCGATGAAATCCTTGCCGGAAATCTCCACGAACTGGCCGGTAGGCAGCGCCCCGACGGCGCTGAGGACCTCCCCGAGCTTCCGGGCAATAGTGGTTTTTCCCGTGCCGGGATTGCCGGTGAAAAGATAATGGTCCTTAAGGAGTTTTTCCTTCATGCCCCCCTTCTTCTTGGCCTTGACGTCTCTCACAATGGCGCGGATCTCATCCTTTACGCTCTTAAGGCCGATATACCGGTCAAGCTCCGCCAGAATCTCTTCCTCCGTCTTTGGAATGAAGCACTTATCTGAGTCGATATCCTGCTCATCAATGATTTTGCTGCCTCTGGAGGCCGCATTCACAAAGAGGGTTTCGGCAACCATTTCTGAGAGATGACCGTTGCTGTATCCCACATCCTTCTGGCGCATATACCAGGCAAAATGGGACTGGAGTTTATTCAGGGCGGCTTCTGATGCCTTCACGTGGTACTTCTCCTCCC
>CACXNH010000137.1:11263-12973 GCA_902768955.1 uncultured Bacteroidia bacterium
ATCTGAAGCTTTCACTTTGTATTTCTCTTCCAGCAGTTCCTGCGTCAGCTGGACAAGGTCTTCGATGTCAAAGGCGTCCAGTCTGAACTCGAACTCAAAGAGGCTGCGCTCTGCCTTGTTGTGCTCCAGGAACTCCAGCATATCGTTGAGCATACCGCAAAGAAGGACTATGGGCGCGCCCTCGGAGCCGTGCATACGGCGGAAGAGCTTATCCAGCTGGTTAACTTCCTTGGCCCTTGTGGTTGGAAGCAGTTTCTGGGCATTGGTAATGACAAGGATGCCGTCCCTCAGGGCGCCTATGTTCTTTTCAAAATCACCGGCGAACTCTCCCCAATCGGCCGCATCCACAACCTTTGGCGCCTTGGAAGCAATGCCTGCGGCGGTTATCCTGGAAGCCACAAGATGGGCGATGAAGTTTTTACCCGTGCCGGAATCCCCCAGGATGAGGCAGTCCATACCTATGCGGGTGCCGTTGCCAAGATTTGCCCTGGCCACCTTCAGTTTCTTGTCAAGTTCATCCAGTTGCGGAACCAGTGAGTCCTTTGCCAGAAGCCCCTTCTGAGTGCTCTCCACGGCAACGGGCTCTCCGCAAAACCTGCAGTATTTGGCCTCCGGACGGTTATTCTGTCCGCATTTTTTGCAAGTCATATGCTACTTTGTTAATGCACTTAATGGTTTCTGAATCGGCAATACCGGTTTCCTCAAGACCGTTTGCCTTCTGGAACTTCTGAACGGCCTTTTTTGTTGCCGGGCCGTAGGTAGGGCTGGGAGCGCCCTGGAAGTAACCCTGCTCCTTGAGGAACCGCTGCATCGCCATCACTTCCTCCCCCTTGGCGCCGGGTTCAAGGCTTTCCACGTCAAGAAGTTTGGGGACTTCCTCATGAGCCGCCTTCTCAAATCTCTCAATGATGGGCCTTGAAAGGCGCCCGAAACGCTCACTCTTTGGAACCAGCAGGCTGAAGCCGAAGAGCACCCACACCACGGCGATGAAAATGAGCACAAAGCGGCGGCGGCGCTTTATGTCGTACTTCCAATTTGCAATTTGGTCATCGTCAAATGCGCCGTTGAGGGAGGAGTCGAAGGAAGTGTCCTTACTGAAAGCGTAGTAGAGCGGTTCAAGCACCTGCTCGTCAAAACCCGGCTTTGTGAACTTTCTGGCCTGACGGGCATAAGGGCTGGGATTGAAGATGGTTTTGATGCTGAAATAGATGAGCGCCGCCAGCACAATGGCCGCAAACATATACAGGATAAAACCGCCAAGGAACCTGACAAGGGCCCAGATAATGGCTGCCAGGATACCTCCCGCAATGAGGGAAGGCAGGCATCCTACATCGGAAGAATCGGAGGTAAAGAATACTACGCCTCCAAGGATAAGGCCGATAGACCAGAGGAAGCCCTCAAGTCTCAGCCCAGACGTATCCAGGACGGGATTCTCTATGATGGAGAAGACCAGCATAGTGAGAAGAAGGAGCGCCGGAATGACCGCCAGGGCTATGGTGCCAACATACTGGATGACGCTCCTTGCGGCAAGGCCCCGGATGCGGCCCTTTCCCTCCGACAGGACGCTGGAAGCCTCCTTCCTGGCCTCATCGAAGCGCTGCACGTAGATAATATCGTCGTCTATCCTCCGAAGGTCCTCCAGATAGTCCCTAAGCAGTTTTTCATAGGCAAACTGGGCCGATAAGCCGGCATCCGGATCCTCGTGGTGAT
>CACXNH010000138.1 GCA_902768955.1 uncultured Bacteroidia bacterium
GCCCCAGCGGCGCCTCAGGGAAATGCTGGTCTACTACTTTGAAAAAGACTACCGCAAACTCCTCGGCACACGTATACAGGCCGTGGAAGGCGATATAACAAAGCCGGAAAGCCTGGATGCCCTGAAGGATATAGACATGGTGTTCAACTGTGCCGCAAACGTCAAGCACTTCTCCAAGGGAACGGACATAGAGGATATAAACTATGGCGGAGTAAAGAACCTTGTGGCCTTCTGTGAACGTAACGGCGCCTATCTGGTGCACGTTTCAACGGAAAGCGTGGGCGGCCTTACGCCCGGAAAGGTCCCTGCTACGCTGACGGAGCAGGCCCTCTTCTTCGGGCAGCTTACAGACAACCAGTACGTCCATTCAAAATTCCTGGCCGAGCGCCATATCCTGGAGCATATGGTGGAAGGGACGCTGAAGGCAAAGATCCTCCGCGCCGGCAACCTCAGCCCCCGCGCCCAGGACGGAGAATTCCAGGTAAATCTGAACGCCAACGCCTCTATGGGCCGATTAAAGGCCTTCAAGATGCTTGGCGCCTGCCCGTACCGGCTCCTTGAAGAAAACCTGGAGTTCACGCCTATCGACGAGGCCGCCCACGCTATGGTTATCCTTGCCGGAACGCCCATTGAGAACTGCGTCTTCAATGTTTCAAATGACCACCTCATCCCTATGGAGGACATCCTTTCCCGTCTCAGGATAATAGACGGAAGGCCTCTTGAATATGTGGAAATGTCAGCTTTCCAAAAACTTATGGAAAAAGCCAATGCAGATCCTGTGAAGGCCAGGATCCTGGCTCCGCTGGTTGCTTACGAGCAGTCTTCCGCAGAGCAGGAAGGTGTTGAGACAAAGTCCTCAACAACGTTTACCATGCAGATTCTCCACCGCCTTGGCTTCCGCTGGGACCACACATCAAGCCTGTACCTTGATATGATATTCGAAATGCTGCGTACAATGCAGTATTTTGATTAAGGAGATCCTTCGTCGCTTCGCTCCTCAGGATGACAACTGTCATTCTGAGTTTTCTCCTGTCATTCTGAGCGAAGCGAAGAATCTTTTGTATCTTTGTAAACTATGAGTGAATTCAAAACCAATAAAGCAGTATTTGTGGGCGTCATCCTGGAAAAGGGTGGCGAGCGTAAAGTGAAGGAATACCTTGACGAACTCCAGTTTTTGGCCGAGACCGCCGGCGCAATAGGTGACAAGATGTTCACCCAAAGGCTGGACAGGCCCGACAAAGCAACTTATATCGGCCCGGGAAAACTGGAGGAGATAAAGGAATACTGCATTGAAAATGAGATTGAGTACGTCATCTTTGACGACGAACTCACCGGCATGCAGCAGCGTAACATAGAGAAGATAATTGCCTGCTCTGATGTCATAGACCGTACCAGCCTTATCCTTGAGATATTTGCCCAGAGGGCCAAGACCTCATACGCAAAGATGCAGGTAGAGCTGGCGCATTACAACTATATGCTTCCCCGCTTGGCGGGCATGTGGACCCACCTTGAGCGCCAGAGGGGCGGTATGGGCACCCGCGGCGGTATGGGTGAAACCCAGATAGAGATTGACCGCCGTATTGTAAAGCAGCGTATTTCCAAACTGAAGGAAGACCTGAAGAAAGTGGACAGGCAGATGGCCACGCAAAGGGGCAACAGAGGCTCTCTGGTGCGTTTGGCCCTTGTGGGGTATACCAATGTAGGGAAAAGCACTTTGATGAATTTACTGGCCAAATCTGACGTGTTTGCAGAGAATAAACTCTTTGCCACCCTGGACACCACCGTACGCAAGGTTGTCATAGAAAACGTGCCATTCCTTCTGAGTGATACGGTAGGATTCATCCGTAAACTCCCCACCCAGCTTGTGGAGGCCTTCAAGAGCACCCTTGATGAGGTAAGGGAGGCCGATGTCCTTGTGCACGTAGTGGATATCTCACATCCGGACTTTGAGGAGCAGATGGAGGTTGTGGAAAAGACCCTCCAGGACATCGGCGCCTCAAACAAGCCCTGCTACGTAGTATTCAACAAGGTGGACGCCTATACCTACGAGCCCTACGACGAATTCTCCCTGGAGCCCCGTCAGCCCGTAAACCGCACCCTTGAAGAGCTCAAGCACAGCTGGATTGCAGAGGAAAAGACTCCCTGCATCTTCATATCGGCCAAAGAGAAGACAGGCATAGAAAAACTCCGCAACGACCTTTATAAAATCGTTGCGGAAATCCACGCGGGAAGATATCCTTTCAATAACTTCCTATGGTAAGAAAAAGGGCTCCGGAAAACTCCGGGGCCCTTCATCATTCAGGCTGGCGTGATACTAGCGAGTACCGTTTGCCCACCAGACGGGTTCTTTGTAGACATAACTTCCGTCACCAAATGCCTGCTGGACATTAGGATTGGTTGTTGTGTCGGAAGAACCATAACCGCAGCGCAGAGGGAAACTGTCGGTATTCTTGGGGTTGGCAAGGGTGATGTAGTTCTTGCCTTCAGCCTTAAGACGACGTACATCGTTGTAAGCCTCTACAGAGCCACCGTTAGCACCGAGGAATGAAAGATACTTCTGGACCATGATTTCTCCAAGGAGAGCATCGCCGGTCTTGGTATCAACCACAGCGGTATAGTAAGCATCGGCAGCAGCTGCATCAAGAAGATCGTCTTCGTAGGTGTAACCCCACGTATTTATAGCAGACTCCACATTCTGGTTGTGAATATCAAATGCGGCTTCGATACCTGCCTTTGCGGCTGCCTTTGCACCGGCGTCATCACCCTTGCGGGCAAGAGCCTCTGCCTTAAGGAACTGTACCTCTGCATAGCTGAGAAGATAGGTAGGGGCATCAAGAGCAAGGAAGAAGCAGTAGTCTGTGTAGGCTTCCTGAATTTCTTCACCTTCTCCGTTAGGAACGCACTCGGCGTCACCGGGGGCTACATATTCGCAATCACCAGGGGTAGAGAAAATCATGTTCTGACGAGGGTCATTACGATCCGCAAGTTTGTCGGCAAGGCTCTGTGAAGCAGCAATACCTTCACGGCTGTACCAGTACATGAACAGGGGATTCAACTGGTTGTCACCGTCATACTTTGCAAACTGGGCCTGTTCTGCGGCAGAAGTAAATGATTTGTCTGCGTCGGCAATGATCTGGTTATAGGCAGCCGTCTTGTCAGAAGCACGAAGGATTGTGCGCATGGTAAGACGTGCACGAAGACCATAGGCAAACTTGAGCCATTTGGTTGCATCGTCATTGTAGATGAAATCGTACGCGCCAATACCAAGCTTAGCCTGGCCATCAAGCTGTGCAATAGCCTCATCAAGGTTCTTATAGATATCTTTGTAGATATCCTCCTGCTTGTCAAGAGCGGGAGTCTTGTACTCATTGTAGTTGCAGGCCTGAGAATAGGGAATATCTCCAAACAGGTCTGTAAGGATTGCAGAGTTATAGGCATAAAGAACCTTTGCTGCTGCATTGAGAGCTGTGTTGCCCTCATCCTCGGGAGCTGCACCCGAATCCTTTTCAGTCTTTGCAATAACTACGCGGCAGTTGCCAAGGGTGTAATAAACACCTGACCATGCGTTGTTGAAGCAGCTGGAGCTGATCCATTCACCGTCACGTTTTTCAGCCTTGTAGAGCTGGTTGTGAACACCACTCCAGTGTTCTACTGCTACACCAAGATAAGTATTGAAGTCACCGCCAACAGCAGTGTAAGCTGTTGAGAGGCAAAGGTCTGCGAAAGTAAACTTTGCATTAGCATCCTTTGCGTGGTTGACATCCTCATTAACCTTATCCAGTGCTTTTTCAGAGCAGGCGGCCACAGAAAGGATGGCTGCTGCTGCCATCAGGATATTTCTAATCTTTTTCATAACTGTCAATTAGAATTTGAGGGTTAAACCAAAGCCAAAGCTTGAAGCTCCGGGGAGAGAGAAACGCTCAAATGCACCACCCATGTTGGTGTTGGCCTGGGAAGCTTCGGGATCGAAGCCCTTGAGGTTGGACCAGATGATGATATTACGTGCAAAAGCGCTTGCGGTAAGGCTCACTTTCTTGCCAAGGGCGAAAGGATAGCTGACTGTAATGTCACGCAGTTTGATGAAAGAGGTGTCATGTACAAATGACTCTGAAATATCATTCAGACGGGAGAAGTAAGCTTGAGCATCATCGCCGGTAAGAGTGATATCATTGGGTGCAAAGCCGTTTCCTACACGCTTTACGGAGTTGGGCTGCTCGTCAAAGATGAAAGAATCTTTCTTACGGTATTCGCCGGAACGCTTACTGATACCATAGTAATCCATCATGGTGTAAGTACCGCAGTACATGTCACCGCCCTGCTTCCAGTCAAAGGTAGCGGAAATATTCACCTTATAGAGGTTGAGGTTGGTGGTGAAGCCAAGGGTGAAGTCAGGAGATACACTGCCGATAACCTTTTCCTCGCCGATCTCCGGGAGACCCTTTGCGTCAACAACAACGTGTCCTTCGGGATCGCGGACATAGCTTACGCCGTAGATGACAGGGAATTTGTCACCGATACCGGCACGTACCTGAGGCTCTACGAAGCCGCCCAGGAAGATGCTCTCCACACCTTCAGCAAGCTTATCAACGTAGTTGTCAACCTTGGTGAAGTTGAAAGCGAAATCCCAGTTGATATCCTTTGTTCGGACAGGGTTTACGGTAAGAGTTAATTCATGTGCGTTGGTATGCACCGAACCTGCATTGGTAACAATGGTGTCAAATCCAGTTGAACCGGCAAGGGGAACGCTGAATATCTGATCCTTCACATTCTGGCGTGAGAAGGTGTAATCCAGGGAGATGAGTCCCTCCCAGAATGCGAGCTCTGTACCTACTTCAAAGGACTTGGTGTTCTGGGGAACGAGAGTTGAGCTGTAGAGGGTTGAACTGGGAGCGTAGGCAACAATACCGCCAAGAGGATAACTGACGGGGGTAAAGCTGTAGAAGCCGCCGCCGTAACCGGGAGTGCTGTAATAAGGAGCGATATATGTTCCGGCCATACCTACTTCTGCATAGGAAGCACGTACTTTACCGAAGGTGAGGACATCGTTCTTCAGGGCGTCAAGCTCTGTGAATACAAAACCCAGGGATACTGAAGGATAGAAGAA
>CACXNH010000139.1 GCA_902768955.1 uncultured Bacteroidia bacterium
AATCCATTTTTCAGATGCATATGGAAACTCAGGAGGGTGATCGTAAAAATGCGATTCTTAGAGGCTTCGAAAAACGGATCCTTTTTCAGCGGCCTCTTTTACGGCGCCAACCTCGCCCAGGAGAAATGCCCCTGGGGCCGATGAGAGGGCAAAACGGTGGGCGAGGCTGGCAGCAAAAAAACCAGCCTCGCCCGAAACTCAGTCCAGCCTCGCCCGGCACCCTCCCGGTCCCAGCCAAAACTCAGTCCAGCCTCGCCCGGATTATTTCCCGGCCAGGCGGCACTCCCAGGCCCAGGCGGCCTTGAGGGTTTCCTCCGTGGTGCGGGTGGCCTTCCAGCCCATTTCTGTGTTGGCAAGGGTGGGATCGGCCCAGATGGCGGTGATGTCGCCGGCCCTGCGGGGAGCGAACTTGTGGGGAACCTTCACGCCGTTCACTTTCTCGAAGGCGTTCACCAGTTCCATAACGCTCAGCGGGCGCCCTGTGCCCACGTTGAAGACTTCAACGTCTTTTTTCATCTTGCCCTCTATCATACGGGTGACGGCAAACACGTGTGCGCGTGCAAGGTCCACGATGTCAATGAAGTCTCTCTGGCAGGTGCCGTCCGGGGTAGGGTAGTCGTTGCCGAAGATATTGAGGCACTCTCGCTTGCCGATAGCGGTTTGGGTGATGAAGGGAACCAGGTTGTTGGGAACTCCGCGGGGAAGTTCTCCGATAAGAGCGCTGGGATGTGCTCCGATAGGGTTGAAGTAGCGCAGAAGAATGCCCTTCAGGGCGCCACCGGAGGCCTTCACTGCATCATGGAGGATGTCCTCGCACATGGTCTTGGTTTTGCCGTAAGGGGATGTGGCGGGCTTACGGGGAGTAGTCTCAGTGACAGGTACCGCATCCGGCTCACCATAAACTGTGGCCGATGAAGAGAACAGCACGTTGCAGCCGCCTGTGGACTGTGCAACCTCCAGCACGTTAAGGAAGCTCAGGAGATTGTTCTTGTAATACATGAGGGGTTTGACTACGGATTCACCCACGGCCTTGAACGCCGCAAAGTGGATGACGGCGTCAATGTGGTATTTCCCGAAGAGGGCCTTTACGGCCTCCAGGTCACAGAAATCCATCACCTCAAGGGGAATGTCTTCGCGGCCGGTGATTTTCTTCACACCCTCGTAGCAGGTGCGGTCGCAGTTTGAGAAGTTGTCGGCCACAACAACGTCGTAGCCGGCTTCAATGAGCTCTACGGTAACATGGCTGCCGATAAACCCGGCGCCTCCGGAAACAAGAACAGTCTTTTTCATGAGGGTATTAAGATTTAGTTTTCTTATTCTTTTTTGCGGCCTTGGCCCTTTCACGGGCAATGTATCTTTCCAGGCGCTTCTGCTCACGCTGGGATTTCTTTTCAAGACGCCGGAGCATCTTCAGTTTCTTTGCCCGTTCCCTCTCCAGTTTACGGGCGGCCTTTATGGCCTGTTTTTCTTCGTATATACGGTCTTTCTCCTCCCACTTGGCCTCCAGGGCCTTCTGCTTTTCGGCCTTCTTACGTGCCTTTTCTTCTGCCTTCAGCGCCTTCAGTGCCTCCTTTCTGGCCTTTTCTGCGGCCTTGAGTTCTTCCAGCGTGGGCTCATGGGGCGTAACATCCGCAGCCAGGGAATCTGCCGGGGCGGTGGACAGGCTGTCCGGAAGGGCCGATTTCAAGGAATCCAGAACAGTGGCCAGGGAGTCTGCGGGAACAGCCAGGGAGTCTGCGGGAACGGCCAGGGAATCCGTGGGAACCACATTTGCCAGGGAATCCTTCATCCGTTGCTGGAGCCTCTTTCTCACCACCTCCAGGGAGTCCCTGATGGCGATGTCACGGTATACCTTCTTGATGTAGCCCGGGAAGTAAATCTCCGTCTGGGTGAAAGTGGTATGAGGCCTTGCCAGATACATCATGCGCTGGCTCTTGCGGGGCTTAAGCGCCGTAACGGCTTCAGGGGAATCCGGACGTTTCTCCGGCTCCCAGCGGTAGCCTTTCAACTGTCGCTCCTGCTGGGGCAGCTGGACGGAAGGATAGCCGTCGTTCTTGGGGTTGTCGTAATAGTAGATATGGTCAATTTCCCCGTCCGTAAACGTGGCGTAGAGCATCTTTGAATCCACTTTGTTCACGGTGGCAAGCGCGCCGTTCTCTTCCAGGAAGAAGATGCTGGAGGCCCCGCCCAGGGCGTCAAACCGTGTAAGGGCCTGGGTGGAGTCAAAGTATGCCACCATCTCCGTTCCGCTTACCTGGTCATAGCTTACGGGGTCTTCCTGGATTGTTATGAAGGCGTTGGAAAGAAGGTGGGCCTTCTCCGTGCGCTTGTTGCGTATGACAAGGTAGATGCTGTCTGCGGCATACTGGCGGTTGCCGTCAGTGAAGAAAATGGGATCCTTGTACACCCTGGCAAGGGAGTCAAGGTCACTGTAGGCCAGGGAATCACCCCTCATCTGCATGTTGCGGCGGAAAAGCTTCACGTCTCTGTTGCCCCAGATAAAGCCCACCTTTGTGGAGTCTCTGGGACCCATCAGGGAATCTGCCGGGGCCGATAAAGAATCTGCTGGCGCCATTACGTCACCCCCGTCCTTTGGCTCGTCACCCCCGTCCTTTGGCTCGTCACCCCCGACTTGATCGGGGGTCTCCGGAGATTCCCGGTCGGTGCCGGGAATGACAGCCAAGGAGTCGGTGCCGGGAATGACGTCCAAAGTGTCCTCGCCGGGAATGACAGGCACTTTTAGGGAGTCTGTGGGCACCTTGAGGGAGTCCAGAATGACATTAAGGGAATCTGCCGGCACTGAGAGGGAGTCTGAAGAAACGCCCAGGGAGTCAAGCACATGCGTCAGGGAATCAAGGACCGGCGGAATTGAATCGGCGGGAGATTCCCGGTCGGTGCCGGGAATGACAGCCAAGGAGTCGGTGCCGGGAATGACAGCCAAGGAGTCCTCGCCGGGAATGACGGTGGTGTCCCGATCGGGGGTCTTTGAAGGAGCCGCCGGGCCGGCCTGCGCAGCACCAGCGCCGCTTCCGCCCGGGGGCTTTCGGCCTCCTCCCTTGCCACCGGCCTGAGGCGGGCGGTTGGGGTCGTCCTTCATGGCGTCTGCGGCGGCCTTGGCGGCAGCTTCGGCAGCCTTTCTCCTGTACTCCATGATGGCGTCTCCGGAAATATCTGTCAACCTTTTCTCGGAGTCTTTTATCCAGGCCTCGGGAATTTCATATTTCTTGTAAGCGCGGTAGATGAGGGTATCGGCCCCAAGATAAAGGGAATCCGGCTTCTGGCCTTCCTCCTCAATCACGGACATTATTGCAGGATCCCGCGTGAGCGTGGCCCTTTCAAGGGAATCCGTCCACTGAAGGTATCCGGCCAGGATGAACATATTCTGGACTGTGTCCATCACCTCCACCTTGCCAAGCAGCTCTACGTCGTTGCGCGCCCTGTAATAGTAGGCAGAATCAGACCACGTTTCCTTTTCCTTGGTGAGCGTATGTACCTTTTTCCGGAACATGAAAAGCTCCTCCTTGCGGTTGTACCAGCCGTCATCGGCACTGAGCATTTTGTCGTCCTGCCACATGTCCGTGTTGAATCCGAACCATGCGGTGGAAAGGTCGCTGCGGTACTCCAGGCGGGAGGTTTTGATGAAGGTGGTGTCCATGTACATGTTCACCTGGTCATTGAAAACGAACAGCTTGGCCTTGGAGTCGTAGGTGCCCAGGAGGCTCTCTATCACCTGCCCGTCCTTGTCCCTCATGGCCCCGCCGTCCTGGAAAACTGCCACGGAGTCCTTGGTGTTGTAGTCAAGGTACCGGGTGCGAAGAGTGTTGTTGTCCTGGTCTACAAGCTGCACAAGGTCTCCGCGGAAACGCGCCAGGTCCTGGTCCACTACATATTGCAGCGTATTGCTGGAAAGGGTGGTGCGGTTCTGGATTATTCGCACGTTCCCAATTGCGTCAATTATATTGGTGCCTATGTTCCAATAAGCGGTGTCGCAGAGAAGGTAGGTGTCGTTATGAAGGAACTTTGCCGGCCCCGTCACCTTCCTGAAGCTCTCCCCGTCCTTTTCCAGGAGCTGGGCGCTTTCGGCCTTCAGGAGCAGCACTTTATCCTGCCCCATAAGGGCCGATGACCCCGCCACAATGGACAGCGCCAGCGCAATCAGATGCCTATGAAGGGTCCTTGGAGTCACTATTTA
This sequence comes from uncultured Bacteroidia bacterium, assembly GCA_902768955.1. GTDB lineage: Bacteria > Bacteroidota > Bacteroidia > Bacteroidales > UBA932 > Cryptobacteroides. The sequence continues at coordinate 4,193 of CACXNH010000139.1, forward strand.
CGGGCGTTCCAGCTCTCACGTGAGAACTCGCACTCCTTGAAAAGGGGATCTATGATTATGTAGGTGTTCTTGATCTTGTCTTCCAGGAAGGCGTCTACGGCCTCCAGCTGCTTTTTCATGCGTACCCCATCCAGTATCTGGGTGTAGTCGTTCTCAAAGCTGGCGGTATGTGCCGGGATGATTTTGTCCACGCGGATGATCTTGTAAACCAGGTTGCCCTGGCGGCCCTGGAGATAGCCCTCGTTGTCAAGGGATTCCACTGGCTCTGAGATTTCTCCTTCCTTGAGGTCCTTGATTGCGGTGTAGTCGGCCGGCTTGAGCTGGTCAATTTCAAAGTAGGCGCTGCCGGTTGACGGATCTGCCATCTGGCCGCCGTTGGTGCGGGATGCAAGGTCCTCGGAGAAGAAGCGGGCGGCAAGCTCGAACTTGATATTATCGGCCATTATCTCCGTGCTCAGCGGCAATATATCATAATCACCACTGGCAGCGTAGGCCTTTGCTGTTTCCAGCGTCGGAAAGACTTTCATAAATAACCTCCTTTGTCCTCTCTGTCAAAGGAAGTCCAACAAAAAACGTCCTTGACAGAACATTACATTCTATCAAGGACGAATATGTGTCAAAACACAATCCGCGGTGCCACCTTGGATTCATGACCACCTGGCCATGCACTTAAGGATACAATCATACCCCCGGAAACTTACGCGTTCCTTACGTTGCAGAATACTCTGGCTGACAAGTCAAACCATTTGACTGCACCCTCAACGGTCCATTTGAC
>CACXNH010000140.1 GCA_902768955.1 uncultured Bacteroidia bacterium
GGGAGAAACTCAGGGACATGGATGGCGTAATCACATGACGTATCGCCTGCACCTTCCTGTGCTTTCCAAAGTTGAACATACCGTATATACGGGTGCTCATGGACATGCTTCCGGAATACGTGTGTGTGGCCCCGAAGCCGTTGAACGCGGTACCGGGATCGCTCACCACCTTCTGGGCCTGGACCAGGTTTCCGTCTTTGTCGTTGACCATTACGGGATTGCCGTCTGCGTCAACTTCACCCTCCAGGTGCTGGTCTCCCTTGGAGAACATCCAGTTCATGCCGTAGGTTATGCTGGGGGTTACGTTAATGTACTTGAGTAGCGTAAAGTTGGGAAGGCCTATCTGGAAGTTGTGCGTCATTCCGTTTGTGAGCTTTCCAAGAGCCTTTATGGCCAGGGAATCTCCAAATTCTTTCTGACGGTAAGTCTTGTTGTTGTACTCGTCGATGACGGTGATGTAATTGCCGTTTTCATCCTTCACAAAGTCCTGGAGCTCCCTCATCTTGAAGTTGATGCGGTTCTGAAGGGATGTGGAATAACCAAAGGAAATCTTCTCATAGAATTTTTCCTTTCCAACCCTTGTCTTCTGTTTGAACGGGTAGAAACGCGTTACGGAGAAGGTGATGTTTGGCAGGGTGAAGGAGTAGCTGGAGTCCCTGGAGTTCTGGTTATGGAGGGCGTTTACGCTCAGGTTGAACTTTCCGTTCCAGTTATGGGAATAGGAAATTGAGGAGCTGATCTGGTTTTGCTGGGCATCAGTTACGCTGCGGGCGTTGTAGCGGTTGTTTGACGGGCTGGAGAAGTTCACGGAAGCACTGAACGTTGTTCCGGGGCGAGCCTTGGAATCCTGCGTGTGTGACCACCTGAGGCCGAAGTTACGGGACTGCACGAAGTCTGCGCTGCCCTTTTCACCGGCTTGGTCGTTGGAGTAGGTGAGGGCGATGGTACCGTTGAACTTATAATTAACCTTGTACCTTGAGTTAAGGTCCACAGCCCAGGAACCAAGTGTGTAATAGTCTCCGGTGACGGACAGGTCAAAGTAATCTCCGAACACGAAGTACATACCAGCATCCCTGATATAGAAGCCGCGGGCCTGCTCCTCGCCGAACGTGGGCATGAGCATGCCGGTTGCGCGGGAAGGCTTCTTGGGAACAAAGCCGAATGGCAGGATGATGGGGAATGCCGGGACATCCGCTATCACGGGCCAGGCGGGGCCGAAGACGGTTTTCTGTGAGGGCTTTGTTATTACCTTGGCCATGGTGAGATTCAGGTAATAGTGCGGATGCTCAAGGTCGCAGACAGTATAAACGCCGTTACGCATGTTGATGGACTTGTCCGGCATCATCTTGATTTTCTTGCCCTGGAGTATGCCCTCGGCCTCCTTGGTGACCATATTTGTGATTCTGGCCTTGCGGGTGTTGAAGTTGTAGCGGAGCTCGTCCATCTTGTAGGTCTGGGCGCCCTCGGTCATCTCCGGGAGGCCTGTCCATTCACCCGTGAGGGTGTCTTTCTGGCCGCGGGCAAACACGGTATTGGCGTCCATGTCGTACTCAATATAATCGGCCGATAAAGACATGTTCTCATACTTGACGGTGGCGCCGCCGAAGTAGTAAATCATGCGTTTGCCGCCCGTAAAGTCCGTTATGATGGAGTCTTTGGCGGTGGTGAAGGCCGGAACTTCAAGGGAACTCTTGTTAAGGAGGTCAAGGGAGTCTGCGCGTGACCTGGAAATGGAATCTGCCCTTGCAATGGAGTCCCTCCGGGCGCGGAAAAGGCTGTCCCTGCTTATTGTGGCCGATGAATCCCGTACCGAAGACACAAGGCTGTCAAGGGAAACCCTGGCCGATGAATCCCGCACAGTTGATACAAGGCTGTCAAGGGAAACCCTGGCCGTGGAGTCCGGAGCCTGGCGGAACACCCTGGCATAGGCGCAGGGGGCCATTAAGGCCGTAAACAGCGCCAGAGCAAGGATATATTTCCGCAAATTCCCTTTCATTAAGGCAGAATTATTGCTATATTTGTGCGTTATATAAAACTTACAAAATTACTATTATTTCCAGAATTTACCAAACTGCCTCCAAGATGAAGCTGCGTTTAAGCCATATCATAGCCGTAATTTCCGCCGTTTTACTTGCAATTCCCGTACCTGCGCAGGACGCTGCAATGCGCCTTAGGACCGTGGTCATTGACCCCGGTCACGGCGGCAAGGATGCCGGCTGCATAAGCCGTGACCAGAAAACCTATGAGAAAAACATAGCCTTGGACATAGCTAAACGCCTGGCACAGAAGATATCGGCCTCATATCCTGACGTAAGCGTCAAGATGACAAGGTCTGACGACCACTTTGTAGAACTGGAAAACCGTGCTATATTTGCAAACAAGGCCGGCGCAGATCTTTTCATTTCCGTACACGTGAATGCCGTAGACGGCTCAACCGCGGCAAACGGCTATTCCATACACTGCCTTGGCCAGTCCAAGAGAAAGGGCAATGACCTTTATTCCAAGAACCTGGACCTTGTAAAAAGGGAAAACTCCGTAATCAAGCTGGAGAAAAACTACGCTGCAACTTATCAGGGATTTGATCCGGATGACCCTTCGTCCTCAATTATCTTCTCCCTCATGCAGAACGCCCATCTTGGCCAAAGCCTGGAATTTGCCGCAGATGTAGCCCAGGCCATGGAAGGCGGCCCCATAAAAAACAACAGGGGAGTGTCCCAGGACCCTTTCTGGGTGCTCTGGCGCACTGCTATGCCGGCTGTTCTGATTGAGGTAGGCTTCATGACCAATCCCCAGGACCTTGCCGTACTCCGTTCGGAGGTAGGCAGGGACCAGATTGCCCAGAACATATATAAGGCTTTCCGCATTTACAAGGCCCGTTATGACAGGGAAGAGATTGCCGATCAGGTCGGCAATGACGTAACCGTCGGCAATGACGTAACCGTCGGCAATGACGCCACGTCTTCAGTCACTCCCGTCTCCGCCGCATCCGTCACTCCCGGCTCCGACCGGGAGTCTCCCGAACCGAAGGCAAAGATTGCCGAAAAAGTACTCTACGGAGTGCAGGTGCTGGTGACTTCCAAAGACCTGAAGGAGGGAGACCCCTTCTTTGCCGGATACAAGCCCATGAAACTGAAGGCGGGGAAGTATTTCAAGTATGTGGTGGGCGTTTCCGGCAATCTTAAAGATGTAAAGAAAAATTACTCCCGTTTACAGACAAAGTTTCCGGATTCTTTCATAGTGAAAATTGAAAACGGCGCAACGTCTCCGGTTAAGTAAAAAAGTGGAAACGTTTCCCAATCAGAAGTGCTTCTGAGGGCGGTAAAAAATAGCCGTTGAATCTTATAAAAATTCAAAATTAGATATTTTCCGATATGCGGAAATAGGGCCACCCCGCCTTTGTAACTTATTGATAATCAACGTTAAGGAAAATTTGTTGTTTTAGGCTCTCGCAGCAAATAATCTAAACATAAATTTTTTAAAAAACAATAGCATTTTCCGTTTTTTATCATAAATATTTCAACCATATTTGCAATCCAATTGACACTAATCCACGGATGACAGACCAGGAAAGACATATAGCCGTATGGAATAACTGTCTGCAGATCATTGCAAATAACATTGATCCGCAGCAGGTTTCCACATGGTTCAAACCCATCCGTCCGGTTTCACTGGACGGGGCCCGTCTTACCGTGGAGGTGCCCTCAGATTTCTTCCGCGAATATATAGAAGGTGCGTACAAGGATCTTATCCGCCTTACCATCCGCCGCGCCATAGGCGCAGACGCCCAGCTGTTCTATCTGGTGCGTCCGGTCCAGAACAGGCAGGGGATGGTGCTTCCCCAGGAAGCCGGCTCCGTGCCCGCGAACAATCCTGTTTCCGTACCCACGTACCAGCCTGCAGGCAATCCCGGCCCCTTCGTATTTCCCGGCATCAAGCGCGTCACCATCAATTCACGCCTCAATCCCTCGTACTGCTTCGGCAACCTTGTGGAAGGAGACTGCAACAAGATGGGCGTAAGCGCGGGAGAAAGCATAGCCAAGGCTCCAGGAAAGACTCCTTTCAACCCGCTGTTCCTCTTTGGAGGCCCCGGTCTTGGAAAGACTCACATAGCCCAGGCTATCGGCATAGATATAAAGAAGAGTTTTCCGGACCAGGTTGTCCTGTACGTAACCGGCAATGAATTCAAAACCCAGTACATGGATGCCGTAAAAGGCAATCGTATTGTGGATTTCATAGCCTTTTACCAGAGGATAGACGTCCTTATAGTGGACGACATCCAGGACCTCGCAACCCCCGGAGCCCAAAACAGCTTCTTCAATATCTTCAACCATCTGCATGGCAGCGGAAAGCAGCTCATCTTCACAAGTGACCGTGCTCCCGCAGACCTCCAGAACTTCGAGGAACGCCTCCTGTCACGTTTCAAGTGGGGATTGTCAGTTGAACTGTCCCGGCCGGATTACGGCACCAGGGTCAAGATGCTTAAGTCACGCTCGGAGCGTGAGGGCGTGGCACTTGAGGAAGAGGTTCTTGCATACCTTGCTTCCCGCATCAAGACCAACTTCCGTGAACTGGAAGGCACCCTTACATCCCTTGTGGCATACGCTACGCTTGGTCACAGTGACATTTCCCTGGACCTGGCACGTACCGTCACGGGAAATATAGTAGGGGAGGAGCGCACAGACGTCACCCCGGATCTTATCCTCAAGACTGTGTGCGAATATTTCAACATCACCAGAGACCAGTTGCTGGCCCCTACGCGCAAGCGCCAGATAGTACAGGCACGCCAGATTGCAATGTATGAATGCCGCAATCTCATTCCCAACTGTTCCCTCTCAACAATCGGGGCAGAACTGGGAGGCAAGGACCACGCAACCGTGGTACACGCCTGCAGCACCGTCCAGGACCTGGTCCAGATAGACAAACAATTCCGCCGGTGGGTTGAGGATATTGAGAGTATGGTG
>CACXNH010000141.1 GCA_902768955.1 uncultured Bacteroidia bacterium
CATACTTCTGAAACTGAGCCCTATGGCCGATATTACTCTGGTCTGCCGGCAGTTGCAGGGCGTGAAAGAGGTGCACGTAGTTGCCGCCGACGGTGAATGCAAGGAACTCCTTCTTCTCCTTGAGCGCGGCTATGAAGGGGAATACGTGACTACAATATATGAAAACGGGTCCATTTTGTTGGTGGACCAGGTCCAAGGGGATGTAGTGGACCAGGTCCAGGGGGATGTAGTGGACCAAGTTCAGGGGGATGTAGTGGACCAGGTCCAGGGTGATCTTGGACGAGGTGGCCTTTTAGGCGGTGGACCAGGTCCAGGCACTGTGCCCCAGAATGCCCTGAGAGGCATACCTGGTGGACCAGGTCCAAGGGGTATAATTGCACCTGGTCCAGAAAGTGGTTGGACCAGGTCCAAAGGGTGCTATGATCGGTGGACCAAGTCAAAAGGGGGTTATGATGGGTGGACCAGGTCCAAGGATGGGGAGGAGAATGCCGATGTAGGCAGCGGCAGATTTCTTTTTGAGCCGGGGAAGGCGCTTCTCAAGGCCGGTGCGTTTGACCTGCCATGCAGATTCGGACTGGAAAAAATTGGCCGGCATACGCATATTTACACAGGCCAGGTTCCAGATGAACTGAGGCCGTTTGGAAAGTGTTTTGAAATACTTGAGGTGCTGCCGCTTAACAATAAGACAATAAAGGAGTTAGGAAAGCGCTATCCGCATGCCTCCGTTACAGCCAGAAATATCCCCATCACATCTGATCAGCTCCGTAGGAAACTGGGTGTCAAAGACGGCGGTCATGTCCATATCTTTGGCATCCATTCAGATCAGGAGGGTAACTTACTAATGGTATGTAGTGGCAGCTAAGTGGTTAATATACAGTTGTTTACTGGATTCTTTGGGATTACTGGTAATCCCAAAGAATCATATAAGTTACTGATAATGAGTTAGTTGACTGCCACCGTCACGGCATTACCCCCCCCCTGCAACATTACACCCCCTGCAACATTACACCCCTGCAACATTACAATGAGGGATGGAGGAGGGAAAATTCACGGCACCACTCAGTTAGGGGGCAGGAGGAACACTTGGGATTACGGGCGGTGCACACGTAGCGGCCGTGGAGGATGAGCCAGTGATGAGCTACGGGCCTCAGGGCCGGCTCAATGTGGCGTTCAAGGTCCTGCTCCACTGCAAAGGGGGTGGAGCCGTTTGAAAGTCCCAGCCTGTGGGACACCCTGAATACGTGAGTGTCAACGGCTATCACCGGTTTGTCATACACGACGGAAGCGATGACATTTGCGGTTTTTCGGCCAACGCCAGGAAGGCTCATGAGTGAATCAATGTCTGAAGGGACTTCTCCGCCAAAATCTGAAAGCAGTTTTGCCGCCATATCAATGAGATGGCGGGCCTTGGCGTTGGGGTAGGATACGCTCTTGACATAGGAAAGGACCTCTTCAAATGAGGCCGATGAAAGGGCTTCAGGGGTGGGGAATCTCTCAAAGAGGGGAGGGGTGACCATATTCACCCTTTTGTCCGTACACTGGGCGCTGAGGATTACCGCTACGAGGAGCTGAAAAGGGTTGGCAAAATGCAGCTCAGACTGTGCTGCGGGCTGGTTTTCACGGAACCAGCCGATGATGGCGTCAAAGCGCTCTTTGCGTGTCATAATTCTTCGATATCCACGTCTATGGCGCGGTCTTTCTTTTCCTCGCAGCTTTCCCTCTGGCAGGTGAATACGCGCCCGGGATATTTCTCATAGATGTAGCGGTTGTGGGTGACCATCACTATGGCAGTTCCTTCACGGTTGAGGTTCTGGAGGAGCTGGAGGATTTCGTCGGCGGTTTCAGGGTCAAGGTTTCCGGTAGGTTCATCGGCCAGGATTACCTCCGGGTTATTGAGAAGGGCCCTGGCAATGGCGATGCGCTGCTGTTCACCTCCCGAGAGCTGATGCGGCATCTTGTGAGCCTTGGTGCCCATTCCCACGGCCTCCAGGACTTCTGATATGCGGGCGTCTATCCGGCTGCGTTCTTTCCAGCCCGTGGCGCGGAGCACAAACTCAAGGTTGTCTTCCACCTTGCGGTCCGTGAGCAGTTGGAAATCCTGGAACACTACGCCCAGCTTTCGGCGCAGATACGGGATTTCCTTTGACTTCAGGCGGCGCAGATTATAGCCGCAAACCTCTCCTTCACCGCTCAGGAGGCGGTTTTCCGCCGTAACGGTACGGATGATGGAGGTTTTGCCTGATCCCACCTTGCCCACTATGTATACAAGGTCTCCGGGCATAATGTCCATGTCAAGTCCGTAGATTACAACGCTTTCCCCGTTGAGGATATCGGCGCCCTTAAAGTGAATTAGAGGTTCCATAAAAGATTCTTTATAACCAAGGCAAAGATAATCAGAAAAATTCGTAAATTTGTCAAAATGTTCTTGAGGATGAAAAAAACCGTAGCGGCGCTGGCCGCAAGCCTTATATTCTGCCTTGGATCCCATGCTCAGGACTGGTCCCGCATCCAGTCCCTCTATAATGCCGGGATGTACTCTGAGGTGTCGGCCCTTCTTGAAAAGGAAACTTCCCCCACGGCCATTGGCTGGAGGGCTCTCTGCGCCCTTTCAATGCGCACTGATGACTCCTATGCCCTCTCCGGTGATTTCCTGACCCTGTACCCTGAAAACATCATGGCCCCGCAGGTGGGATACGCCTACGGCCTGGACCTTTTTGATAATGGCAGGTACGAGGACGCTCTCCAAAGGTTCAACCGTATCTCCGTGGAAGACCTTTATGAGGACCAGAGGGCGGAATTTACCTACAAACTTGGCTACAGCGCATACGGAGTGGGAGAATGGGAGAGGGCAAAGGGCCTTCTCATGCGTGCCAGGGGCTTTGGCTGGAACGACTATTCAGCACCCTCGTACTATATCCTTGGCTATATCAATTACGCTCAGGGTAATTTCAAGGAAGCCTCTGATTGGTTCCTCCTGGCCGGCAAGGACCACAGGTTCGAGGCCCTCGCAAACTATTATGTACTTGAGTGCCGTTTCAACCTGAAGGACTACAAATACGTTGTGAACTTTGGTGAAGACCTCTTTGACAAGGTCCCTGAAGACCGCCAGCCTCACATGGCCCGTATCATGAGTGAGTCCTATCTTGTGCTTGGAGACGTTGAGAAGGCCCGCAGTTACTATGAGGAGAACCTGAGGAGCAAGGTCGCCCTTACCCGCAGCGACTATTTCTACGCAGGTGAGGTCCACTATCTTGCCGGAGACTGGCAGGGCGCCGTGGACAATTTCTCCGCAATGGAGGAGCGCTCAGATTCCCTTGGCCAGACTGCATCCTACAATATGGGATACAGCTACATCAAGCTCCACAACAAAGTGGCGGCCATGGATGCCTTCAAGGAGGCATCGGCCCTTGGATTCTCTCCGGAAATCCAGGAGGATGCCTTCTTCAATTATGCAAAGCTTGCCTTTGACCTTGGCCGTGACACTGCTCCGTTTGAGGAGTACATGAAGCGTTATGACGCCAGGAAAAAGGGAGACCAGATATACTCCTACATGGCAATGGTAGCCCTCCAGAGCCATGACTATGAAGCCGCAGTAGCCGCCTATGACAATATTGAGGAGCTTGAGCCCAGGATGATGTCCAACTACATGAAGGCATACCTCCTCAGGGCCCGTGAGCTTATGGAAAACGGTTCATGGCGCGCTGCACTGCCTCACCTGAAAGCCGCATCGTATTACAGCTCCAGAAGGGACGGATTCAACCAGCTTGCCCGTTTCTATGAAGCGGAAGCCCTTTACCGTGACGGAAAGTATCCGGATGCCAGGAACATCCTGACAGACCTTTATAATCTTCAGGCCCTGAGAGGCAGGAAGGAGGGTAACCTCATTACTTATAACCTGGCATACACTTACTTCCGGGAAGAGGATTATGACAGGGCGCAGAAATGGTTCCAGAGCTATCTGGAAGGGGATTCTTCCGTGCAGGGCGCAGACGCCGAAACCCGTATCGCAGACTGCTATTTCTTCCGCGGGGACTACGTTACCGCAGTGGCTGCATATGAGCGCCAGATGGCAAATTACCCCAATCCTGACAATCTGTATCCCGCATATCGCGCCGGCGTTGCAAGCGGCCTCACCGGAGACAATCAGAGGAAGGTCCATTTCCTGGAAGCCGCAAAGCTTGCAAATCCGTCGGCCCCGTACTATGGAGAATCCCTGTATGAACTTGGCCGCGCTTATGTAGCCCTCAAGGACAACGAGGACGCCATCCGCGCTTTCCGCACCCTGAGGAGTTCCACGCAGGATCCCGGCCTTGAATGCCGCGCCCTCCTGGAGCTTGGCATGATAGCACGTAACAGCGGCAAGACAGATGAGGCAATAAACTACTACAAACAGGTAGTGGACAAAGGAGGGGACTATTCAGATGACGCCCTCCTTGCGATTGAGTCTATCTACCGCACCAGGGAGGATCCTGAAGCCTATCTTGCCTATGTGAATTCCCTCGGCTCCAAGGCAAAGCGGACGGAGGCCCAGAAGGAGGAAGTGTATTTCTCCAGCGCAGAGCAGGTTTACCTCTCCGGAGATTACGCAAAGGCTATTGGCTCACTTGGGGCATATCTTGAGAAATATCCCAAAGCAATTTATGGCGCCAAGGCCCGTTTTTATCTGGCCGAATGCCACCGCATCACGGGCAATCGTGAGCAGGCCTCAGACCTTTACCTTGCCGCAATGGACGGGGGGCTTGACGGTGCCCTTTCAGAGAGCGCCCTTGTGCAGTATGCCGGCCTTAACTTCGACATGGGCAACTTCGGAAAGGCCTACGGCGCTTATCTGAAGGTAAAGGAGACGGCCAAG
>CACXNH010000142.1 GCA_902768955.1 uncultured Bacteroidia bacterium
TTGTGGTAAATCTGGTTACCGCCGATAAATATGGTGGAACCCATTGTAAGTGTTTTCAGGGAAGCAGTACGCTTGTGGGCAAGGCCGCCGAAGAACTCCTTGAAACTGAATAGTTTGGAGGTATCCGTCTTTGTCTTTATGGTAGTGTCTGCGTATGTCTGGGTAAAGGCATCACGTTTGAACTGGTCGTCGCGGTACTGCGCGGCCAGTGGAAAACACAACGTGAGTGCTGCCAGAAGGATTATGAGGCGAAATACCCTCATCTGTTGTCCAGGGCTTTCAGGAACTGCTCCATCTGGGCGTCTGAGTCAAACTTGATGGTCATGGTACCCTTTCCGTCACGGGTACGTTTGAGAGATATATTCTCTCCAAAGAACTTTCCAACATTCTCAAGGAGCCTGTAATACATATCGGGAAGTTCCTGGGTGCCGTCTTCCTTGACAGGTTCCTTCTTTTTGCCCATAGACTTGATCTTTTCCTCCAGTTGACGTACTGATAGGCCATTTTTGACAATGAGGTCACATAGCATCTCCTGGGTCTGGGGATCTTCAACGCCAAGCAGGACCTTTGCGTGGCCAACACTTACAAGACCCACTTTTAGGTCATGCTGGACCTTTGCGGGAAGTTTCAGGAGCCTCAGCTGATTGGCAACGGAGGCGCGTTTCTTGCCAACTCTGTCGGCCATCTGTTCCTGGGTAAGGCTGCACTCGTCCATAAGGCGCTGATAACTCATGGCAACCTCAATGGGATCCAGATTCTCCCTCTGTATATTCTCCACAATGGCCATCTCAAGCATTCCTTGCTCCGATGCGTCCCTGATGTAGGCGGGGATCATGTCCATACCGGCCATGATGGAGGCACGGTAACGGCGCTCGCCGCTTATGATCTGGTACTTGTCTCCCTTACGCCGTACCGTAATGGGCTGGATAAGGCCGAATGTACGTATGGAATCTGCCAGTTCCTGCATGGCCTCCGATGCAAAAGACATTCGGGGCTGATAGGGATTGGGCTCAATGAGGTCTATGGGAATGCGCAGGACATCGGAGGTGTCCTGAGGCTTGCCTTCAGTGGAAACCACTTCCTTGTTTATATAGCCTACGGGTTTTCTGAGCTCCGACAGGTCTTCTCCGCCAAGGAGCGCGCCAAGGCCCTTTCCAAGGCCATACTGATTCTTTGCTGCCATATTAGTTGTTGTTCTTGTCCAATACTTCCTTTGCCAGGTTCATATAGTTGGATGTGCCGTTGTTCATCACGTCATAGAGGATGATGGGCTTGCCGTATGATGGAGCCTCGCTGAGGCGTATGCTCCGTTGGATGACGGTTTTGAACACCATGTCCTGGAAATGGTCACGGAGCTGTGCCACTACCTGGTTGTGAACCTTTGTGCGGCCGTCGAACATAGTGACCACGAAACCTTCTATGGTAAGGGCGGGATTGATTCCGTTCTGGACCAGGCGGATGGTCTGGATAAGTTTTGCAAGGCCTTCCAGGGCAAAGAATTCAGGCTGCACGGGAATCATGACGGAATCTGCGGCAGTAAGGCAGTTCACGGTTATCAGGCCCAGGGAAGGGGAGCAGTCTATTATGATGAAATCATAGTTGTCCACTATGGGTTTTAGCGCCTTCTTGAGCACTGATTCGCGGTCAGGGACATTCAGGAGCTCTATTTCCGCACCCACAAGGTTTATGTGGGAGGGAATCATGTGGAGCTTGGGCAGCTCTGTCTGAATAAGGGCGTCACTGGCCGATAATTTCCCGATGAGTATCTCATACAGAGTGCGGTGATCACTGTTTTCCGGGTCAAAGTTAAGGCCGGAGGTGGTGTTGGCCTGCGGATCTGCGTCAATGATGAGGACTCTCTTCTCCAGGACCGCCAGGGAGGCGGCCAGGTTTATGGCAGTGGTGGTTTTTCCTACCCCGCCTTTTTGGTTGGCTATAGCAATAATTTTTCCCATAGAATGCAAAAATACAAAGAAATCTTTAGATTTCCTTGCACTTGTTCCACAAAGTTCCACAGAATTGTAATCTCCGTGCTACAGCACGTGACCAGGACCAATTTCAGGCGTTTCCGGGCTTCAAGCCGTGCTGAAATGCTAAACGGGATCTACATCAATAATAATGTGGCAGGAGTACTGCTGCTCAAAAGAAGTGACTTCTTTATAAAGGGCCTGCTTTCCAGCCGTGAGATTTTTATCACGTTTGAAGAATATGCGGATTTCACCCTGCTCAGGCCCCAGGATAAGGGGATCGGAAAACGGCCTCAGGACCTCCTTGACCCTGTTTCCAAGGAAACGTGCACGGAGTTTCTGCCTGTTCTCATCAGTATCCTTGAGTTCCAGCTTTACCATACGGGTGAACGGGGGATAACCGAATGTCCGGCGCTCTGCCATCATATTGTCATAAAGGCCGTCTGTAGCCTTTGCAAGCGCCTGGAACACAGGATGGCCTGCTTCCTTTGTCTGGATTACCAGAGGGCAGGAGGAGTTCAGGTGCCTCAGAAGCTGGAGGGTGCGTTCATCGGAGCGGAAATCCTGCCGGCCAAGAAGGGAATCTGCCTGAAGAACCGCTATTAGGCTGTACTCATCCGTAGGCATGCTCTTTACAGCATGAGGAGTAGTGTATGTAACCCCCTGGAGCTCAGGTTCTTCGCTCCAGCTTACCACCAGAACCTTACCACCGGAATCTGCCACTTTCCTTACCTCTGCAAGGAGTTTAAGGGATACTTCTCCCACCATGCCGCGTTTGCGGCGCTCTGCTGCAGTATCTATCAGAAACACCGGGAGATTGTCCATGGCTGTACTCGAAGGCGCAATACCGGTAAAAAGGCCTGTCCGGGCATTGTGAAAGGCCTCAAGGGAAGGGGTGGCACTTCCAAGGATAACGTTTGCGCCGTATACAGATGCCATCATTATGGCACATTCACGCGCATGGTATCTGGGGGCTGGGGAGTCTTGTTTATAAAAGACGTCCTGCTCCTCATCAACTATCACAAGACCAAGGTTGCTGAACGGAATGAAAAGAGAACTCCTTGTGCCAAGCACGAGCATTGGACGCCCTTGCCTGGCTTCCAGGACAATGTCCCTTTTTTTAGCTGCAGTTTGGGCGCTGTGATATAAGAAGACATCCGGAAATACCTCCCTGACATGCTTTTCAACAAAGGCCGACACCGCTATGCCTGGTACAAGATAAAGGACTGATTTCCCGTTTTTTATAGCGTTTATTGCAAGTTTTAGATAAATATCAGTCCTAGACTGGATTCCGGTCCCATAAAGGAGTACTGTGCTACCTTTTGAGAAGGCATCCAGAGTGCCGTTATATACGTCCTGCAAAGAAGGCGAGAGCATTGGGTCCGCGGCAATGGCGCTCCTGTCTTTGGGGGTCCATTTGCGGGGCGGCTTCTGGTCCTGGAAATAAACGCTTTTGTAAACCTCCCCAAGAGTGCACAGGTAATAGGAGGCAATAATCTTCCAAAAATGCAGTTCCCGCTCCGTTATGCGGGGGAGATAATTCACCTTTTCAAGGATGGGCTGTATGTCCCTTTGACAGATTCCGTCCCAAGGGACAACATGCAGTTTACTGACAACAGAAATGTACTCTTTATTGGAGAAAATGACGCTTACCCTGTCTCCTTCTGCCACCTCAAGGCCGTCCGGGACAGAGTATACAGGCTCCCAGTCCAGTTTTAGCGGAACTATCACCTGAATATAATTTATTGCGCTCATTTGCAGCTAATATAACAGTATTGTTATATATACTAACATTTTTGTTATAAATGCCTTTTGCGGGCATTTGTACAGTATTCAGATGCAAATATAAGCAAAATCGGCCTATCTCCCATATGTCAATTTGGCAGATGGTTTGATATGGCAGTATTTTTGATTATCTTTGTATGATTTAAAGGAAAAAAATATATATGATTACTCACGATCTTCGGCTTATCGCAGACGCTATCCTGGACAAAAAGGGTGAGGATGTAGTGTCCCTGGATCTCAGGGCAATAGACGGTGCAATCACAGATTACTTTGTGGTATGCAGCGGCTCAAACACAACCCAGGTCGGCGCAATATCGGACAACATAGAGGAAAAGATGAAGGAAGAGGGCCACAGGCTTCTCCGTTCCCAGGGAGAAGGCAACAACTTCTGGATCATCCAGGATTACGGCAATATAGTGGTCCACGTCTTCCTGAAGGAATACAGGGACTTCTACCGCCTGGAAGACCTTTGGGCCGATGTTCCCCGCAAAGAGTACCAGCTGCGCAAAAAGACCACAAAATCGGCAAAAAAAGAGGACTAAATGGCAAAGAAGACTATAAATTTCAACTTCTCCTGGTTCTACGTCCTGCTGCTTGTAGGAATAGGCTACATGCTGTTTTCCAACCAGCGTACCGCAGCGCCGGAAAAGATTGAGTGGACAGATGTCCAGAACATGATTGAGAGCGGAGACATCGCCGAAATCACTTTTATCCGCAATGACTTCAAAGGTGAGGTGAAGGTGCGTCCCGAGCGCCTTGCCAAATATACTGACAAATTCCATGGCGGACAGCCTCCCAGGCGAGCTCCGCATTTCTATTTCCTGGTTTCCACCAAGTTTGACCCTGAAACCCAGTTCCAGGAGCTCAACTCCAGACTTGTGCCCCAGGACCAGTTCAAGGTGGTGATGAAGAATCAGGAACGCGTATGGATGGATATCCTCCAAATGATTTTTCCGCTCCTTATTCTTGTTCTGTTCTGGGTACTTATGTTCCGCGGAATGAACCGCGGTGCAGGCGGCCCCGGTGGTCCAGGTGGCGGTTTCAACCCCTTCAACACCGGCAAAT
>CACXNH010000143.1 GCA_902768955.1 uncultured Bacteroidia bacterium
GTTGTAGATGGTGAATTCGGCGCCCTTGAGAGCGTGAAGGCATCCTCAGACCTTATCAGCCCCGTTTCCGGCGTTGTGGTAGAGGTGAATGAGGCCCTTGAAGACGCCCCTGAAAAAGTGAACGAGGACGCCTACGGCAGTTGGATCATAAAGGTTGAGATGAGCGATCCTTCAGAACTGGACGCTCTCCTTGACGCCGCCGGATATAAGGCTCTGATTGGCGAATAGGGCATATGGCGTCACTTCCTTACCTTCCGCACACTGATGCGGACGCGAGGGCAATGCTGGATAAGGCCGGAGTGAAAACGCTTCAGGACCTTTATGCCGATGTCCCCGCGAAATTCCTGAAAAAAGGCCCTTACGCCCTGCCGGATGCCATGTCTGAGCAGGAAATAAGGGAATGGTTCTCATCCCTTGAAGCCCAGAACGCCCGCCTGAAGGTGTTCGTGGGCCAGGGGGCCTATGACCATTACACCCCTTCCGTAATACCGTACCTCACCCAGAGAAGTGAGTTCCTCACGGCATATACCCCTTACCAGTGCGAGATATCCCAGGGCACGCTCCGCTACATCTTCGAGTACCAGAGCATGATGTGCGCCCTCACCGGAATGGACGTCTCCAACGCCTCTATGTACGACGGCCCCACCGCCGCCGCCGAGGCTATGAAGATGTGCGTCTCCTGCACCCGTAAGAAAAACACGGTCCTCCTTTCCAAGGCCCTTCTTCCCCACGTCATAAAGGTGGTTCAGACTTACGCCAAATTCCACGGCGTAACTATCGGCCTCATTGATGCTCCGGAAGGAGAAACGTCCCTGAAAGCCCTTCAGGAGGCCCTTACGGAGGATGTAGCCGGTGTAATCCTTCCTTCCGTAAACCGTTACGGCATAGTTGAGGACCACACCGGATTTGCCGATGCAATTCACGCCGCCAAGGCCATTATGGTTGAGTACTGCGATCCATCGGCCCTTGCCGTAGTTAAGACTCCCGGTGAATGGGGGGCCGATATTGCCGTTGGCGACGGCCAGTCCCTTGGCCTGCCGCTCTGCTACGGCGGCCCTTACGTGGGCTTCATGGCCGTGAAGAAGGACTATATGCGTAAGATGCCGGGCCGCATTGTGGGGCAGACCACAGACAAAGAAGGCAGGCGTGTCTTTGTCCTTACCCTCCAGGCCCGTGAGCAGCACATCAAGCGTGAGAAGGCAACTTCCAACATCTGCTCCAACGAGTCCCTGATGGCCCTGTGGGTAACAATTTACCTGTCCCTGATGGGCCCTGAAGGCCTCCGTGAGGTGAACAGGCTCTCCAGTGACGGAGCCCATTACCTGTATTCTGAGCTTCTGAAAACGGGCAAGTTTGACGAGGTATTTCCCTCAAAACCCTTCCTAAAGGAGTTTGTCCTGAAGCCAAAGGAGTTCCCCGGCCTTATGCAGAAGAGACTGGAGGAAGCTGGCTTTTTTGCCGCCCTTGACACGGAAGAGGGCTATGTGACTTTCTGTGTGACCGAAAAACACGGCAAAGCGGAAATCGACCGCCTTGTAAGCGTAATATAGGAGGGCTAGGCTATGAAGTACTACGACAAACTCATTTTCGAACTTTCCAAGGAAGGCCGATGCGGCTTTTCCCTCCCGGCAAATTCCTTCCCTTCGGGCGCGGAACTTCCCGCCGCCCTAAGGCGTGAATCGGCCCTGGAACTGCCCGAGGTAAGTGAACCGGATGTTGTCCGTCACTACACCAACCTCTCCCAGATGAATTTCGGCGTGGACACCGGCTTCTATCCGCTTGGCTCCTGTACCATGAAGTACAACCCCAAGATCAATGAGGAAGTATCTGCTCTTCAGGGCTTTGCCGGGCTTCATCCCCTCATGCACGCCGGCCTTACCAAGGGCGCCCTCAAGGTGTACCAGGAGATGAACAAGGCCCTTGCCGCCATAACCGGCATGTACACCTTCACCTTCGACCCCTGCGCCGGAGCACACGGTGAACTCACCGGCCTTATGATCATGCGCACCTACCATATCCAGCGCGGAGACCTTGCCCGCACCAAGGTAATTGTCCCTGACAGCGCCCACGGCACCAACCCTGCATCGGCTGCAGTGTGTGGCCTGGAGGTGGTGGAGGTGAAGTCCCTTGAGAACGGCCGAATAGACGTAGAGGCCCTGAAGCCCCTTCTGGGCCCTGACGTCGCCGGCATAATGATGACCAATCCCAACACCCTGGGCCTTTTTGAAACCCAGATTGAGGAGATTGCTTCACTTGTTCACGGCTGCGGAGGCCTTCTGTACTACGACGGCGCAAATATGAACCCCCTGATGGGAGTTGTGCGTCCCGGAGATATGGGCTTTGACATCATGCACCTCAATCTCCACAAGACCTTCTCAACACCTCACGGCGGCGGCGGCCCCGGAAGCGGCCCTGTTGGCGTTGCGAAGCATCTTGAAGACTGCATCCCGGATCTCAGGGTGTCCGGTTTCCACGGAAACTTTGGAGTAATCCTTCGTGCATACGCATACATCCTGGCACTTGGCAAGGACCATATCAGGAAGGTGGGACAGTATGCCGTCCTCAGTGCCAACTACATCAAGGAAAGCCTCAAGGACGTTTACAAACTCCCCATCGAGGGCGTGTGCAAGCACGAATTCGTGTTTGACGGCCTTGTCAATGACGGTGCCCGTGAGGGCGTTCCCGGAGCCACCACCCTGGACGTTGCAAAACGCCTTCTTGACTACGGCTTCCACGCTCCCACAATCTATTTCCCGCTGCTTTTCCATCAGGCCCTTATGATAGAGCCAACGGAAACGGAGAGCAAGGAAACCATTGACGCTTTCATCGAGGTTATGAGAAAGATTGCAGAAGAAGCGGCAGAGGATCCAGACATCCTCCATGAGGCCCCTCACTGCACTCCAATCTCACGCCCGGATGAAACCGCGGCTGCCCGTAACCCCATTCTGAAATACCAGGACGCATAGTGGAGGAATATAGTCTGCATACAATTCTGAGCGGCTTCCAGAAGCCTCAGCTCCAGGACCTTGGTAATATCCTGGGGCGGGAACTTAGTACCCGTCTCCGTAAATCCCAGCTGGTGGACAGCCTTCTGGGCTACATTTCCATGGAGCCAAGGGAGTGGATGTCTCACCTTATGGAGCGTGACGTGAGGCTTCTGAGAGACCTTGTCAAGCAAGGCCCGGAGAAAGTGCAGTATCAGGATTATGCCGACTACCCCTCACTTCTGGAGGTTACAGGACTGGTCCGGTTTGACGACTCAGACGGTAATTTCCACAAGGTATGGCTGAGCCGTGAGATGTATGACATTGTGGCTCCGGAGGTTGAGAAAGTAATCCACGCCCTGGAGCGCAACGGTCAGTTCAAGCTGGAAAGGGCCGCCCTTGGTTTCCTGAACCTTTACGGCGTCCTTCCCACGGAATTGTTCGTGGATCATCTCATGGAATGGTACAACTCCAACATAGGGGGTAGTACAAAACGTCTTTCCAAGATTCTCAGTACTACCCCTATCATAAAGATGTACCGCTACACGGACAAATGGGGGGATTACGTGTGCAGTCCATGTGTGCCTGATGTGGATGAGCTCATGACCCGCCTTGACTCCTTCAAGGGAGACTTCGCCCAAATCCATAATATGGATGCCTGCAAGGCGGGGTCCGGGGCTCCCTATTTCACAATCGGCCTCAATACTCTTGAGGGGATGCGCCTGGAACAGATGTACAAGAGGATAGGCTATGAGGGCCTGGACCTTGTGAAGGCCGTCCACGATACATGGATGGAGTCCCAGTTCACCTCCGGCCCGCGTCCGGAGCTGTTTGACCCCATATTCGACAGCCCTCTCTTTGCCACTCTGGACAGGGATGCCATAGAGTCTTTCTGCAATATCGTGGCCGATTACGCCGATTCCCTTCCCAAGTGGTGCCTTGCCGGTCACAGCGCAAGGGAAACGGGGGCGTGCCTTGCCGTGAGAAACGCCTGGAAAGACAACGAGTCAAGGCTCCCGCAGCCCGAGGAGCAGGAATACCCCAGCTGGAATATGCCTGAGCCCACAATTACGGAAGGGTATGCAGGTGAGATGTCGTCGGACGGCTACCCTCTGGGGCTTGCTATCCCACACGTTGCTCCCAATGACCCCTGCCCCTGCGGCAGCGGACTAAGGTATTGCCGCTGTCACGGCAGGTATATGAATTAGCCATGGAAGAGAAACTCACTCTTGAACCCGTGGCATACTACAGGGGCTCCTTCGGCTCCAAATTCGGGATTCCCCGCCAGAGTTCCCTGGCAGGGAGCCTTCGCGGCAAGATTGTTTTCACAGGTAAATACAGGGTCAGGGAGGCCCTCAGGGGCCTTGAAGGCTTCAGCCATATATGGCTTATTTGGGGCTTTTCCGCCAATAAGGAGACAAAGGGGGAGTGGCAGCCCACCGTGCGTCCTCCACGGCTTGGCGGCAACACGGCTGTGGGCGTCTGGGCCACCAGGTCTCCGTTCAGGCCCAATCCCATCGGCCTTTCATGCGTGGAAATTGAGGCTGTTTCCGCAGAGGAAATCCTTGTAAAGGGCGCAGACCTGATGGACGGCACGCCCATCTATGACATCAAGCCTTATCTGAGTTATGCCGATTCCCGCCCTGATGCCGTGTCCGGTTTTGCCTCAGATGCCCCTGAGGCGGCCCTGGAAGTGATTATTCCGGATAACCTGCCCCTAAATGCCCGTCAGAGGGAAGTCCTGAAGGAAGTCCTTTCACTGGATCCCCGTCCCGCTTATCAGGACAATCCCTACAGAGAATACGCCTTCCCCTTTGAAGGGAAGGA
>CACXNH010000144.1 GCA_902768955.1 uncultured Bacteroidia bacterium
CCAGGATCCCACCATCGGCGTGGAATATTCCAAGGAACTGCGCCAGACCATCCTCACCGGCATGGGCGAGCAGCACATCAACTACGTGAAGTGGAGAGTCACCAACGAGTTCAAGCAGAACATCGAGCTCTACGCTCCCAAGGTACCCTACCGTGAGACCATCACCAAGATTGCAACCGCACAGTATCGTCACAAGAAGCAGTCCGGCGGCGCCGGTCAGTTTGGTGAAGTTCACCTGCTGGTTTGCCCTTACATTGAAGGTCAGGAAGCCCCCAAGAACTTCAAGATTGACGGCAAGGACACCGTGTTCAACTTCAAGAGCCAGGATATCACAGACCTCGAGTGGGGTGGTAAGCTTGAGTTCTACAACTGCGTTGTTGGTGGTTCCATCGATCTTTCCTTCATGCCCGCCATCCTCAAGGGTATCAAGTCAAAGATGGAGGAAGGCCCTCTCACCGGTTCCTACGCCCGTGACATCCGCGTCTATGTTTATGACGGTAAGATGCACCCCGTAGACTCCAAGGAAATTGCATTCATCATCGCCGGCCGCAACGCCTTCAAGGAGGCATTCCGCAACGCCGGTCCCAAGATCCTTGAGCCTATCTACAACGTAGACATCATCACTCCCAATGAGTATGTAGGTCCCTGCATGAGTGACCTCAACACCCGTCGCGGCATGATCATGAACCAGGATATGGACAAGGGCTTCACCGTGCTTCACGCCCGTGTTCCCCTCGCAGAGCTTTACCGCTACTCCACCATCCTGAGCTCACTCACCGGCGGCTCCGCAACCTTCTCCATGAAGTTCGCAGAGTACGTTCAGGTTCCGGCCGATGTCCAGACCAAGCTTCTGGCCGAATACGCCGCCCAGGAGCAGGAAGAGGACTAGGAAAGCTTTCGCCTTTAATGCAAAATCGGCCACCCGTTCATTTGGGCGGCCGATTTTTTTGGTTCGCTGATCAACGATATTGTCACGTTTAGAACGTTATCTCTGCGTTGAAGGGGTTGTAGGTGGGTGTCGTGGAGCTTTTATGGGAAGAAAAGATATTTACCATACGCTGCAAATTAATGTCTCATTCTGGTAAAATGGCATGTCGGCCAATAATATGCCGTTTTAGCTAATACTCTAATAGTCAGCTGATTATGTAATTTACTCCCGGCTAATCTGCTGGGAGTAAATCTTATATATTGCTCATTATCAGCTTGTTAGAGAAAACGCCATGCCGCGTCCGGTCTTGACAAGCTGTCCTTCTGAGTGCCCTTTTGTCATTCTGAGCGCCCTTCTGTCATTCTGAGCGAAGCGAAGAATCTCCCTTCGTTTCCGGGAGATCCTTCGTCGCTGCGCTCCTCAGGATGACAGTGGCGCTACGCTCCTCAGGATGACAGTGGTGCTGCGCTCCTTACCTTGTCATTCTGAGCGAAGCGAAGAATCTGATGCCCTTATTGCTGCTGCACGGTCCAGCCGGTGGGGATGCCGCTGGTGCCGGAGGGCCAGGAGACACCGGACTTTTTGATGAAGGTGCCGCCGGAGCCGGTGGGAACGCCGTCAACCCAGTTCTCTAGCGCATTTCCCGCGGAGATGTTGCTTGCGGTGCAGGTAATCTTCTTGAGCGAAGTGCAGCGGCTGAACATCATGGAATAACAATACTGGGATAACGTCTGGGCCGACAACACCGGGGACTCCTTGAGCGCAGAGCACTCCGTGAACATATTCATGCAGCAGGCCGTTGCCAGGGTTTGGGCCGATATAGCCGGAGGGTTCTGCAGGGCGGTGCAGCCGGAGAACATCCCCATATAGCAGAAGTCGGCCAGGGTGGTGGCGGGAAGCTCCGGTGCCTGCGTCAGCGCCGTGCAGCCGCTGAACATACTCTCATAGCAGTACGAAGCCAATGTGGTGGCGGGAAGCTCCGGCGCGCGCTTCAGGGCTGTGCAGCCGCTGAACATGTTCCTGAAGCAGCCGTCGCCTACCGTTGTGGGCCTTATCACCAGTTTTTCGGTGGGATGGCTCTTGAGCTTGGTGTCGCCCATAAACAGGCCGGTGAAGGCATAGGGGTCAAGCGTAGTTACGCTGGTGTATGCTCCGCTACTGATAAGAGAGCATATATCCCCATATACATAGTGAAGGCCGCTGCCGATGATGTTTGTGCAGCTGACCGGCCCAACCTCGTGGCCATAAGCCGCGTTGTCTCCCCAGAGGCGAAGCTTGTCCCCGGCGCTGAGAGGAATCTCTATCTTCGCCCGGGTGTCCGTTGTGGCGTCGCTCAAAGATATGTCTGCTGCTTTTGAATAGCGCACCTCCAGCTGCTGAGGGTTACTGATGGTGATGGTGCCGTCTTCGATGGCCTCTATGGTAAGGGGCTCCTGCCCGCCCCAGCCGGCAGGGATGCCGCTCACGCCGGATGTCCAGACAGCACTCGGGTGCTGAATAAAGAGACCGGAAGAAGGGACTCCTTTTACCCATTCATCTGTACAAGCAGTCCAGGGGTTTTTTAAAAGGCAGGTGATTTGCTTCAGATTGGAGCAGCCTTCAAACATAGATTGATATGCATAAGAGTCACCATTTTCTGACGGAAGTATAGGAGATGTTTCCAGACTGGAACATTTCGCAAACATATTAGAATAACAAAAAGGCCTAAGCTCTGTTGCCGGAAGATCCGGGGCTTTCTTGAGATTGGAACACTCATAAAACATATCCACATAGCAGCCATAGCCCAGTGTGGTAGCCGGAAGTTCCGGAGCTCTGGTGAGATTTTTGCAGCGCTCAAACATTCCCACGTATGCAGATATCCCAACTTCTGTTGCCGGAAGCAGTATGTCTTTATACGGATGGTTGTACATATTTTGAAGACCAAGGAACAAAAATGTGTATGCCGCTTTTCCTACTTTTAGCAAAGCCGGATTGCCACTGGTGTTATGAAATGTAAAGGGATCCCTTAAGCTTGTTATATTTCCGTACACATACGCCTTCTTAATCATTTTAAAAACGGTGCTGTTTTTATCCCCTGGAACGTTAGAGGAGTCATCACCATAAATCTGGTTTTTCCCGCGGAACGCTACTTTGTCGCCAAGGCTAAGGGGGCCAATTACAATCTCCGAATTACTGCTGCTAACATAATCAGAACCGTTTATGGACCATTGGATTTCAAGTTCCTTCGGGTTCTTAATATCTATCCAGCTATTCGTTTCAAGCACTTCAAAGGTAAGAGGGGTCTTGGCGGCATCGTAAAGCGTATTGATGTTGTAGTTTATGCCCGCCCTGTAATATTTTCCGTCTTGAAGGGCAGCCTTCTTGCGCAGAGAGTGAACCTGGCCGTTTTCCATTTCGGCAGTAAACTCATAGGGAATTTTTTCACCTGCCTTGTTGTTGGAAATGGCTACGTAAAGCTTATTGGCGGGCTCTTCCGGGGTCACGGTAACATACGCCTCCGTGTCGCTCCGGCCCACAATGCCGGCCCCGGATATGGTGAGCCGCTTCACTTTCTGCGAGCCAAAGGAAAACTCGTTGATGCTTTGCAGGCTTTCGAAGCTTGCGGAGGACAGGGTGATGGCGTCGGTCTGGTTGTCGATGGACTTTACCTCGACCTGGGCCCGGGCATAGTCATAATTCTCCGCAATGTCTTCAAGTGTTCCCTTCTGGCCAATGTAGCTGCGCGCATTCTCGGGGCCAACCAGGTAAAGATTCAGGGATTGTCCCACTGAGAAATTACCGGTAAGGCTTCCGGCAAGGAGGGTGGTGTTCTCCCCGAATCTCTGGGATTCCAGTTCACCTACCAATGCATTGCCTTTGTAAACATAAACCTTCTCCTTGAAATCCCAGGTGGATTTCAGGTAGTTTCCCTCGAGTTCGAGGCCCTTGGTGGCGGCGGTGCCGGAAGTAGCGGCATCGGCCTCCTCCTCCATCCAGCCGTCGTCGGTGAGGACGGCCTTGGTCAGGTCATCGGCACCCCTGGCGGCTTCCACCGTTACGGTCCATACTTTTTCGGCCTCCGGCTGCTGCTCCTCCTGAGGGGCCGGAAGTTCCATTTCTTTGGTGCAGGAAAAAAGGGCCAGGGCGGCAAAGGCCGCGGTTACGTACATTTTTCTCATACTATGTCCTCCCATCCGTCCGTTATAACATCCCCATAATCGGACAACACTCCTGTAAGGGATGCTTGCATCACAGAGTTCTCGTGGCAAAACTCCACGCACCGGGCCTGTGGGGCCTCGTAAAAAAGTCTATTTGTCTTGTTCATAAGGCGTTTGACATTTTTGCTTTGTCCAAATATACCATTTTTCCGCGCACGCCAGTGTCTCATCGGCGCAAATAAATATCTTATTCTGACAAATTTGCCCCTCCTGTCATTCTGCGCGCCCTTCTGTCATTCTGCGCGCTTCACCTTGTCATTCTGCGCGCCCTTCTGTCATTCTGAGCGAAGCGAAGAATCTCCCTTCGGTTCCGGGAGATCCTTCGTCGCTACGCTCCTCAGGATGACAGTGGTGCTGCGCTCCTCACCTTGTCATTCTGAGCGCAGCGAAGAATCTCCCTTCGGTTCCGGGAGATCCTTCGTCGCTACGCTCCTCAGGATGACAGTGGTGCTGTGCTCCTCAGGATGACAAAGGGACTGCGCTCCTCAGGATGACAGGACAAGGCGAAATTCAACATTTTGTTGTAGGTTTTGGGTAAGAATCATTATCTTAGCGAAAATGTTTGAGCCAATGGCAAAGAAGGAGATTATTGTGAAGGAGTCCTCTGGGGTTATCGCAAATTGCGACAATCTACCCCAGGTGTCAGTGGAAGACAAGATATTTACCATACG
>CACXNH010000145.1 GCA_902768955.1 uncultured Bacteroidia bacterium
GGGCCGATATACCTTCCGCCTGAGGGCTATTGACAAGTCCAGCGGGGAAGTGGTGGCTTCTGACAGCCTCAGGGTCCATATTCTGCCGTTCCCCTGGCTGAGCCCCTGGGCAATTCTTGCCTATATCCTTCTGGTATCGGCAATCATTGCCTTAGCAATCAGGGCCCGCCGTAGATTCAAGCAGGTGAGGATGGAGAAGGAGCAGGCCGAGGAAGACAGGATTTTCCTCCTTAATATGGTTCAGGATTACCAGAAGAAGGAGCGCTTGCGCCGTTCTGTGGGCCCTTCCCCCGATGATGACAGCCAGGCCGACGACGGCCTGAATGCAACTGACAGGGCCTTCCTCAATGACCTTGTAGCCATAATGAAGGACAATATCACAAGCCCGGAACTGGATATTGACAGTATCATTGCCAAACTGAAGATATCCCGTGCAAAATTCTTCTATAAGGTGAAAAGACTCACCGGAGAGACCCCGGGCTCCTTCTTCCGGATATTCAAGCTCAACCGTGCCGCCGCACTCCTGAAGGAAGGGAAATACAATATCTCTGAGATTACGGACCGCACCGGATTCAGTAGTGTCTCCCACTTCTCCACGTCCTTCAAAAAGCGCTACGGAGTGTCTCCTAAAGAGTATAAGGGATAAAAAAGACCGGTCCAAGTGGCCGGTCTTCTCATCTTTATGTAATTCCTTCTCATCTTTATGTAATTCAGATTACTTTGCCTTTGCGGTATCTGCCCAAGAGGGTTTTGAAGCCTTCTTGAAGTGGACTTTGCAAGTGTAGACAAACTTCACGCCTGCATAACTGGGATCAATCACGCCGGCATCCATCAGAACTCTTCCGGAGTTTGTGATTTCGGAGGATGAAGCCATAGCGATGACTTCCTGAGTTCCTTCGGCAGGGTAGTCGGTAACGAGGGTGAAAGTGTCACCTTCAACCTTCAGTTCCTCCTTGGTGTAATAGAATTCGGCATCGGCCTGGTTGTGATACTTATAACGATAATACTTGTCGCCTTCCTTCACGATGTTGTAGAAGTCCTGGTTGCCGATATCGTTAATTCCCTTATCCTTGTCTCCCCAGCCCTTGTATCCCTGGGTCCAGGCATTGAAGGAGGTATTGTTTTTCTCATCGTCCTCAGTCATATAGAAGGCGAAATCCATTGTGGTTCCTTCCCACCAGCCCAGCATCATACCCTGGGCGCTTTTGTCTTCCTGGGTGGCATTGCCTTTCTGGCAGGAGAGAGCCATAGCCGCTGCGGCTACGATTGCAATAAAAGTAAAGACTTTCTTCATGATTTAAAAAGGTTAATATTGGTTATGTTATAATGTCACTTGTTGTGAGGGCAAAAATATATAAAAAGTCACATCTATTTTTTTACCATAGTATAATTGTTTTTGTCAGAATCTCATTTGTTTTAAAATCTTGCAGAAGACCCGGATTATCGCTAAACTTGTAAAAACAAATCTTATGAGATATCATCTTTCCGTATTCTTTGTTGCCGCAGCGTTTTTTGCAGCCTGTAATGCCCCTTCTCCAAAAGACCTTCCCCGTGCCCAGGCCTCTCCGGAACTTGAGGCTGGCTTTTCCGAGATGATGGACAGCGTGGTTGCCTCATTCTCCGACATGACCAATTGGCAGAGGATAGTCAACCTTCACAGTATAATGATAGTGAAGGACGGCAAGGTGGTCAAGGAGAAGTACTTTGGAGAGTGGACCCCAGACAAACCCCACTCAATGTTCTCTGTCAGCAAAACCTTCACCGCCGCGGCCGTGGGAATTGCAATACATGAAGGCAGGATGGCCCTCACAGACAAGGTGGCCGATTATTTTCCTGAAAAGCAGGTTGAAGGAAATCCCTGCGACGCCACAGTTGAGGACCTCCTTATGATGGCCGGCGGTCACGAGACTGACCCCACGCTGGAGGTCCTGGAGATGGATATCAATGCGCGTTCTTCTTATATCAAAGAAGGTGCAGAGATTGCCGATACCTTCTTTAAATATCCCTTTGTCTTCAAACCGGGGGAACTTTTTGTGTACAACTCCGCGGGTACTTACCTGCTGTCTGCCATTGTTACCAAAGTCACCGGGGAGAGTGTCCTTGATTATCTCACTACCCGCCTGTTTGAGCCCCTTGGAATAGAGAAGCCTGTCTGGGAGGCCGATAAATACGGCATCACGGCTGGCGGCTGGGGCCTTGAGCTCAAGACAGAGGATATGGCAAAGATGGGCCAGCTCCTGCTCCAGAAGGGAAAGTGGGGCCGGAAGCAACTGATTCCCGCCAAATGGGTGGAAGCGATGTCTGAAAAACACATTGACTGCGCCCCCGCCCAAGTCAGGATAGAGGACTCTGAACGCGTGACCGGAGTTCCCGATGCCCAAAACGACTGGCGGCAGGGCTACGGCTATCAAGTTTGGCGTTGCAAGACGCCTGGCTGCTACAGGGCCGATGGCGCCGGCGGACAGTACATCCTGGTGCTTCCTCCCAAAAACGCAGTTGTCGTCATGACATCCTGGACCGGTAATCTCCAGCGTGAACTGGACTTTGTGTGGGAATATATATACCCTAATTTATAGGCCTTTATAGATAGACTCTCCCGTCTTGGGGTCACGGGCCCAGAGCTTGAAGAATTCCCACATCTCCCTGGCTCCGGGGACAAAGTTCCAGTGCCCGAAGTTCTCTACGGCAACGGTTCTGATGACCGGCTGGCCGGAGGCGTTTAGAAAATCCCCAACTTCCATCGCGTGGTTCTTTGAGGTTTCTATACTGCGAAGGCCCTTCTGGGTTCCAGGGCCTTCCACGGGAATGCCGTTAAGCACCTGATACAGGTTCCAGGCGCCCCAGATGAGGGGACCATAAGGGACCACTTCATCGGCCGTACCTGTGATTGAGAAATATGGCATCTGGACCTTTCCGGCCTTTTGAGCGGCCTGAGCTTTGAGGGACGCCGGGTTCATAAAGGGGAAGCCAAGGAAGAACTCATCATTGAATAATCCTCCGGAATGGGCCCCCACTGCGGCAAAGAGATGGCTCTTAGTTATGCCGATAGCCGTTGCCGTGAATCCTCCGGCCGATAATCCTTCGGCATAGATGCGTGAAGGATCCAGCTGGGGGTATTTTTTAAGAAGTTCAAGCACAACAGCCTCTATGCCGTGGTCTCCCATATAATCATAGAGGCCACTCTTGCCCTGCCACTCAAGCTCCGCTACCATGAATCCCTCCTGGGCGCCAAGTTCCGGGAATCCGGAAGTCTCAGCCTGGGTGCGGGGGTCGTTGTTGTGGCCGTGAAGGAGGATTACAAGCGGTATGGAGTGATTGGGGGCATCCTTCATCGAGGCGGGCACATACTCATACCACAGGTACTTTTCTTCCTTTCCGTTGTGTTTGAAAAGGGACTTCTCTACCATGATCTGTTCCAGGCCCAGGCGCTCCCAGACTGGATAGGGCTCTAGCTCGTAGTCTCCGTACTGGCCAAGAAGGCCGCCCATATAGCCGGTGTGGCCAAGGTTGGAGCAGCGGTAGTTCCTGGAAAGAAGACGTTCCCAGGCGTCGGCCACGATTTCTCCGAGACTTGCTTTCTCCGTATTTACGATAACTTGAAGAAGGGGCTCTTCCTTTGCCTTTTCCTTATTCCTTGCAATATAGGCCTTGGCTACCTTTTTGGCCTGTTTCCCGGCTATGTAGGCAGGGACTGTGGCTGTGCCCTCAATCTTTTTGGCGGGTTTTCCGTCTATACTCAGGATATCGGCTACCTCGGATGCAACGGGGGCGATGCACTCGTTGACAAAAGTGGCGCCCTTGCCTATGCCCACAACCTTCAGGTTTGTGAAAACGCGGATTTTCTCAAAGAGGGTCTTGTACGCTTCAAAGTCCTCCTTTTTGCTGTAGTCCTTGCCGTTTACGGGGGAGAAGACAACCACCATCATCCCCACATAGTCCTTGAGGGTGCTGTTAAGGCCCATCCGGTCCACAAGGGTTTCCGCTTCCCCGGCCGTGCAGGGGCCGTCGGCCCAGATGAACCATACGGGCTGCATATGGGGAAAGCGGCCGGTGTAATCTGCCAATGAGGAGTTGTAATATAGTTTGATATTGTCCGGCAGGGGCATTGCAGGATTTGGGGTGAACTTGATCTGGGCCTGCAGGCAGAGGGATGCTGCCAGAAAGACCGCCAGAGCCAGGATTTTTTTCATTTAGGCGTAATTTTTTAACAAAGAAAGCCATTTTTGGTTATTTTTGCAATATGAGACGACTTTCTATTATGGCCTTTTTGTTTCTGGCTGCCTGCACCGCAAAACTTCCCGTGGTAAAAGTGGAAGGTGGACTGCTTCAGGGCGTTCCTTCCGAGGACCCCTCCGTAATTGTATTCAAGGGTATCCCTTATGCGGCTCCGCCTGTTGGGGAACTACGCCTGCAGCCGCCTCAGGATGTGATTCCATGGGATGGCGTGCGGGAATGCAGCGCCTTCAGCTCAATAGCCCCGCAGCCGGGGAGCGCCCGAGGCACTTTCTACGGGGAGGAATTCTACTGGATGCCCCAGCCGGAGCAGAGCGAGGATTGCCTTTACCTCAATGTATGGGCGCCTGCTAAGGCCGTGGGGAAAAAGGGGGCGGCGCTTCCGGTTGCCATGTGGATACACGGCGGAGCCTTTGTGAACGGCTACGGCTTTGAGGTATCTATGGACGGAGACAAATGGGCCGGGAAGGACGTGATCCTTGTAACCATCAACTACCGTCTGGGGGAGAATGCCGCAGGAAACCTCAATATCCTGGACCAGATCAAGGCCCTTGAATGGATAAATAAGAACATAGCCCAGTTTGGCGGAGACCCCTCAAACGTTACCATTTTCGGGCAGAGCGCCGGTGGTATGAGTGTACGCACGCTCCTTATCTCACCGCTTGCAAAGGGCCTTTTTGCAAAGGCTATAATCCAGAGCGGCGGCGGTATGGGCCTTGACCAGCTTGGCTCAATCCTCACCAGCGCGCCGCAGGTAGACGGCTCTGTGGTTCCTGAGCCTTTTGACCAGGCTGTTATGGACGGAACAATTGCCGATATCCCCATTATGACGGGGTATACCTCAGACGATCTTCCCTTCTTCAAGGAAGAGTCTGTTGGAGCCTTCTGCGCACTCAGGGACTCCCTTGGCACCGCTCCGGTGTATGAATATGAGTTTACAAGGGATCTTCCCGGAGAGGATAAAGACGTCCCGGACATCCTTCCCGGGGCTTTCCATTCGGCAGAACTGTGGTATGTCTTCGGGACCCTTGGCCGCAGTTGGCGTCCTTTCACTGAGGAGGACTATGCCCTCAGCGAAGAGATGGTATCGGCCTGGTCGGATTTCTGCAAAACCGGCTCTCCGGGCTGGCCTGAATATCCGTTCAAGAAGGTTTTCTAGGCTA